>JACQZO010000016.1 GCA_016207805.1 Candidatus Abawacabacteria bacterium
AAGAGTTTTGAGATGTGGGTAAGGATAATCGCTGGCGGGGGTAAGGGGGTGGAAAATATTTAGATTCGTTTACACTGACAGTGTCCCAGCAATTCTCATTATGGCAGATTTTGGAGTGCGGTGGCTTGCCACCGCTTTTAAACACACCCAAAACCAACTGCCAGAGGTGCTACCTCCGCCAGAGGTGCTACCTCCTTTCGCACTCCAAAATGAGAAGAGAGTGTTGCAAATAGCTTTTAGTTTTGATGAGGGATTTTGGATATTTCTGTAAGAAAAACTTGCCAAACGGATAAAAAAGGTGTAAACTACCCACTTGACATAAACTAAAAAGAAAGGAGGGGGTAGTTTATGGTGTTACAAGTAGAGACAAATGAGAGACAATTTCGTATATTGATGCAAGAATATGACACAGATTGGATGTTAGACACTTCATCGAACCGCAAGTCAATGATAGTCTTGTTGCGAATATTGAGGAATAAGGGAGGCAAACCGTTATATACTCACCAAGAACTTTCGGTAATAGTGGATAGTAAGAATCGACAGGCTTCCAGTAGCCATGTGGAACATTTTCGTATTTGCGAGGATATGCATGCGTTTTTGACTCGTCAGCGGAAGGTAGATGGAGAGGTAGTAGAATCAGTATTATTAGAGTTAATGAAGAAACCTTTATCGCAAGTGAGTGAATTATGTGAGGTAGTAAAAAGGCGTCTTGGTCGGGAGGATATAAGAGAATGGAATATTCGAACAGCCTTGGACCAAATACCGTATGGTAAATTACTTGGTGTAATACGGGAACAAATATCCAAAGGGAAAGCACATTACCGTGAGGAATATCTGCTTTTGGAGATGATGGAGAGTGTTAGTTCAGAGAGAGGGGTTCAAGCAGGTATAGTGGTTCCTGAAGTAGAAGGGAGAACAATTATAGACCCAACTGCAATACGGAGTTTATTAACCCCAGGAGTTCCACTATCTTCTATCAATAAACCACTCCAACTGGTATCTTTTCTATTGGCATTGTATCATCATGGGGTTTCTTTGTCTGTGTTGGGGAAATGGTGTCATGTAGATAAGAGTACAGTGTTACGGTGGATAGTTGGATTAGGTTTGGAGATTTGGTCAATAGTGTGTGGGTGGATAGGAAATCAGGTAAAGGCAACAATGGTGTATATAGATGAGAAGTGGCTGAAGATAAAAGGGAAATGGTATTATTGGTTTGTAGTATTAGATTCCAGGACAGGGTTACCAATCCTGACATCACTTTTGGATTCACGAGGGGAATGGGCATGTAGGTGGATAGGGTATCAACTGAAGAGATTGGGACAAATACCAAGGGTATTTATTACGGATGGGATGGCCGGATACGAATATCTCAGAGAGGTGTTAGGAGAATGTGTAAAGCACCTGTTATGTCATTTTCATCATCAGGAAGCTACGAGCCGGTGGGTAAAAAAACAATTTGATCGGGGTAAAGGAGAAAAGGATAAAGAACTAATCAAGGAGCGGAAGAAGGAACTCAAGAATGTATTGCAAACTAATGATAAGCGGACAGTAAGGAGGAGATTTGAGAGACTGAAGGAGGAGGCAGAGGAATTAGGTATTCAGGGATGGATAGAGAGGACACAGAAGATATTACCGAAGCTTCTGCCTGCTATTGGGAGTAAGAAATTTCCTAAGACAAACAATGCCATAGAGCGATTTTTTAGGGATTTCAACCAATTTCACAAGAAAAGATGTGGATTTTTTTCTGTAGGAAGTGCCAAGAGAGGACTCTTGTGCTTTTTGGTAATGTACCTGTTTTTGCAGCAACCATCTACAGGGAAGGCTCCACTGGAAATAATTATGCCGCAGGTTAAAGATATGCCCTTTTATCGGTTGGTTAATGACCCTTTGAGTTGTCTTTTGGGACTCCAAAATGTCAAGAAATACAAAAAGATGGCAGGAAATGAGATAACACAGAGCCTTGGACCATAGATATGACTGAAAAGGCTACGCAACGCTCTCACTGACTATACCTTAACGGGTAACAAATTGTGATTTCTTAAAAGTGTGAAATTCATAGGTGTTGGGTGATGGGTGTTGGATGTTAGGTGCTGGATAATGGGTGTTGGGAACCTAACACCTAAAACCTATAACCTAACACCTCAAATTTGTCAAGGTAATTAATCATAATTTATGAGGCAATGGAGTATA
>JACQZO010000017.1 GCA_016207805.1 Candidatus Abawacabacteria bacterium
CTCGCCGAATTCTTGGACAGATGTAGAATTGGTTAAGGTATATCAACCAATAAATGACATAGACCTTACGGTCAAAGACATAAAAGTGATTCAAGTAAGCGAAGACCTACCTTTGGTTGCGAAAAAGAAAACAATGGTTAGAGTAGATGTGGGGTTTACTTCGAGCGATCCGAATATTGATCATGTTGATAATATTGAAGTAAAGCTTGAATTTGGAAATTTTACACTAAGTCAATCACAAACAATAAAGAGCAACTATGACCCCAGGAATGTTCAGGATAATTTCAGTATTACTTATTGCAAAGATGCATTTATATTTTTCATTGCTGATAATGATCTCCCAATTGCAGGTAATTACAATATAAAAGCGATAGTCGATCCCAGGAATCAGATACAAGAGAAAGATGAGAATAATAACGAGTTTTCTAAGAATATGGGTTTTCAGAATGTGCGCAAATATAAATTGCTTTACATTCCTAGTTATCCTTGGGAATAGTATGCCAACACGGCAAGGATGGGATGAACAAGAGAGGTTTATGATTGCTACTTACCCATTAGTTCGAAGCACAGCTCAAAATAAATTCTTACATGAATTTAGGGATGATTTGGGGGTTTATACAAATCAAAATCCAATGTGGTGGTTTAAAGTTGCCGCACTGGTTGAGCAAACGGGCGATTGGTATAATCAAGTAAATCCTAACGGGATGGCTGACAGGTTTGTTGGCTATGTTGCCAACGGGGGAATGGGTTTTGCTGCGGGTATTACTTTCCCTTGGGCTTGTCCTCAAACAGTATTAGTTGATCTAGACTATGGAGTGCCATCACTTGCACATGAAATAGGTCATACGTATCATTGGTATGCCCTCCCTCCCGAGGAATATTCCCACTATCCGCCTAATGGTAAAGAGATAAATGACGGTATTACTATCTATAATACCTTTTTGAACCGCGCTGAATATCTTGGAGATCACAATATATATTACAGAAATCGAAAATGGTCTTTTATGGGACGTCCCGATAACTATAATCAAGCATGGGTTAGAAACGATGTTTATGCCGACCTGTTTTCTAAATTTAAGAATGTGAATGACCCGGAAGTGTTGTTAATTAAGGGGACGATAGATAAAAATGACAACGCGAATATAACTTCTTGTTATCACTTCGATTCCGGAATCGCGAATGATTCTATGGAAGGGGAATATTCTTTGCAATCGCTTTCCACATCAGGAGTGTTATTAAATACTTTTACCTTTGCTGTTCCGACATTAGATCCAATGCCCGAAAAAATACCCTTTGTTTTCCTTATCCCATATCATCCGGACACGCAAAAGATAGTGATTAAACATAATGATATTATCATGAAAGAAATAACAAAGAGTAACAATTCCCCGCAGGTTTACATAACTTCACGATATGAAAACAATGGAGCATTAAATCTTTCTTGGATAGCTTCTGATCCTGATAGAAGCGATGAATTACATTTTACCGTTTTATACAGCCATAATAACGGCAATAATTGGGTACCCGTTAAAATAGATATTCCTCAGAATGAATCAAAAAAATATAGTTTTTCGTACAATGTGACAAATCTTCCAGGCGGGGCTCAAGCGCTTTGGAAAGTTATCGCAACGGACAATTTTAACCGAGCAGAAGCCATATCGCTTCCTTTTAGTGTGCCTGATAAGCTGCCTACAGTAGAAATCGCTTCGCCTATTGATGGTTCAGAGTTTCTTCTTGGAAATAAGATGTCTTTTAGAGGATTGGCTTACGATATGGAAGATGGCGAATTGGACGCTTCCGCTACATGGACATCTAGTATTGATGGCGAGTTGGGAAAAAGGATACCGTTTGAATATTCGAATCTATCTTTAGGAAGTCATGTTATTACTCTTTCTGTCACTGATAGTGCTGGTAAGTCAGTAGAATCTACTGTGAATGTAACCATTACTGAAAACCAAAATCCTGATATTGCGGTAACGGCAATATTTTCAAGGCCGGACGTTTTTATTGTAGGAGAAGAGTCAAAGATTACCGCTAAGCTTTTTAATAAACGGGTTGATGCCTTTTGTGATGCGACATTTTACATTGACGGTACGCTTATTCAAAAATTCGAGAATGTTTCTTGTGTTGCTAACGATTACACGGAAGTAGTGCTAAAATGGACGCCTTCAGAGGCTAAAAACTATACGATAAGCGTGGAATTGTCCAATTTTAATCCCTCTGATGAATTTGCCGGCAATAATTATCTAGAAAAGACAGTGAAAGTAATAAAACGGAAAGTTCCCTTTGAAGAGTTTAATATTAAACACTGGCGCATTCATTGGGATCAGGGAAAACATGACAAAAACAAATTCCAGCTTAGTGGCCGGATAGACCTGCCGGATGGTTATACTTTGGATATGCTCCAGAAAAAAGGTGTTGTTACTATAGCCATTGAAAAGAAAGACAGCGCGCCGTTCTCGCAAACCGCTACGCTTGATTTTAAACAACACGGCCCTATTTGGCATTATAAAGCGCCGAAGGCGCAAAACGGCACTGAACCCTTAGACATCGAAAAAATGCTCATTTTTTGGCAGCCAGAGGGGTTAGA
>JACQZO010000018.1 GCA_016207805.1 Candidatus Abawacabacteria bacterium
CTCATCGTAAATTATGGACTACACAAGTATAGAGGGTTCACCCTACCTCACCACCGCTATCTTCCTGACATAGCTCTCAGACCCGCCTTGCAGGTAATTTGCTGTAATCTTACAAAAATACACCCCATTTACCACCATATTTCCCCGCTCATTTTTGCCCGACCATTGAGCCTCCTGATGCATCCCCTTTGCCTTGAATTGATTATCAAGCGGATGTTCCACCCTTCATTTTATGCAACTGCTTAAAAAGTAGAGAGATACATTTTTTTTAGCTAAAAATACATAGTCATGTATATCTAAAAATAATTGCAAAAAAGTACTTGACAAACTGAGGTCAATATGTTATAATTATAGTCATGTACATAACTGAGGTTCCGACTAAAACAAAAACAGGTAAAATATCTCATCTCTGTATTCTTCTGCGTGAATCCTACTGGGAAGACAAAAAGGTTAAGAACAGGACTATAGCCAACCTTACCCATTGTAATCCTAAAGAGGTAGCTGCGTTGCGATTGGCACTTGAACATAAGGATGATTTAACCGTCTTGAAATCCCTTAAAGACAATGTAGAGATTAAACAGGGGATGAGCATTGGGGCTGTATGGGTAGTCTATGAGATAGCCAGGCAATTAGGTATTGAGAAAGCGTTGGGGACAGAGTGTGAAGGGAAATTAGCCTTGTGGCAAGTGATAGCCCGGGTGATTTCCCAGGGTTCTCGGCTTTCAGCGGTACGGCTTGCTCAAGTACATGCCGGTTGTGATATTCTGGGAATAAGGCAAAGGTTTAATGAAGATCATCTTTATAAGAACCTGGCCTGGTTAGCAAAGAACCAGAAGCAAATAGAGAAGAAGTTATTCAAGGTACGAAGCAAAGGAAAAAAGCCGGAGTTATTTTTATATGATGTAACGAGTAGTTATTTCGAGGGGATTCACAATGAGTTGGCAGATTGGGGATATAATCGGGACAAGAAGTTGGGCAAGAAGCAGGTAGTGCTTGGGTTACTTTGCGATGAAGGAGGATGGCCGGTATCAATAGAAGTTTTTGCAGGTAACACTTCTGATTTGGCTACCTTTGGCAGTCAAATCAAGAAAGCAGCAGAAGAATTTGGATGTGAGCGAGTTACATTTGTAGGGGATCGTGGGATGATTAAGAGTGGACAGATTGCAGAGTTAAAAGGTGCAGATTTTCACTATATTACCGCCATTACTAAGGCCCAAATAGAGAAGTTACTAAAGAGAGAAGTTATACAATTGGGATTGTTTGACACAAAGATTTGTGAAGTAGAGGATGATGGGGTGCGATATATCTTAAGGCGAAACCCTCTACGGGTAGAGGAGATAGCAAAGAATCGGAAGGAGAAGAAGGAATCAATTGAGAAATTATGTCAAAAGAAGAACAAATATTTAACAGAACATCCCAGAGCAAAGGTAGAAACAGCAATTAATAAAATCAATAAGCAGATTAAACATTTGAAGATATCCGGTTGGCTGAAGGTTGAAGTGGATGAGGGGAAGTTGACTTTGAAAGAGGATGAAGAAGTTTTAGCGAAAGAAGGTAAATTAGACGGATGTTATGTTATCAAAAGCGACTTATCAAAAGAGATAGACAAACAAGCTATCCATGACCGTTACAAGGATTTGGCTGATGTAGAACAGGCTTTTCGCACCTGCAAGACAGCCATGCTGGAGATGAGGCCGTGGTATGTGTGGACGCAAGAAAGTACTCGTGGACATGCAGTGGTGATAATGTTGGCTTACTTGATTGTCCGTACTCTACAACAAGCTTGGGCAGATTTTGATCTAACAGTAGAAGAAGGGTTAAAACAATTATCGATGTTATGTTCAATGGAGATGGTCATCAAAGGAGAGAGTTCTTGCCATCGTATCCCGACTCCCTGCTCAACATTAGCTAACTTACTTAAGGCGGCTAAAGTACATTTACCTACTGTTCTTCCTCATTTAGGGACAACTATAGTCAGCAGAAAAAAGATAGCTCACCCTACTAAACTAATTGATTTTACAGATGGTTAGCCGTATCGGAATGTCTGCTTTACAGTGGAACATCCGTTGAAGAATTGAACCAGCCACTCACGGGAAGCAAATAGATCTTTGTTTTTATTGATAAAGTATTTAGTTCCTTTGAAAGACCATTCAATCTTGAAGTATTCAGGTTGGCTGGAAATTTTCTCAATGAGTGCGTCTATTTTGGCTGGAATAAGTTTTGTGTTATTAAGGGCATGCAGATTAGCAATCTCAATAGCCATTAGAA
>JACQZO010000019.1 GCA_016207805.1 Candidatus Abawacabacteria bacterium
AGAAACGGGCTGAAGGCAAATCCTACAGGCATGTCATCGTTATTATTATCCGTAAGCTCTGTGAACGTATTTTTTCCCTCATCAAACATGACCGTCTCTATGTCAAACGAACACCTTTGACAATATAGTTAGTCTTATCCTTCGAATCCCAAGAGATACACCTAAAAAAACTTATACTCTCAGGATGACTATAAGGACAAGACACGCATCTCGCAAAGCGAGATCATGTGGACCGAAAGGGATTCGAACCCTTCACCTCCTCGGTGCAAACGAGGCGCTCTACCAAATGAGCTATCGGCCCTTACCTAGTTTTCATTTTGCGATGCACAAAGTAGCAGAAAGTAAAATTTTGAGCAACGGGAAAACTCCAAATTAGACATCAAGAACTAAAAACTATGAATTTTTGCCATTTCTAATTCTTGAGATTCTCCCACTCTTCTTGTAGACGGGCAACTAATTCTTTAACAGAACTTTCCGCTAGCTTCTTACCTTTGGTATACATAGCCACAACGTCCTGAACAATACTATTATATTTTTTCTGAGTTAGCTTGACCTTACCATCTAATTGCTCCACTGCTGCCAAGACCTGAGCTTTTAGTTCAGCATAATGCTGCTCTAGTTTAGTAGAAACTCCTTCAAAAGTGCTATGAACAACTTCCTGCATTTCCGCAGAAGTCTTTTGCATGTTCTTCTTAAGAGAATTTGCTTGCTTAGCCAAATCCTTACGTAATTGTTTGCCAGGCTTAGGAGCAAAAAGCAAACCAGCCACAGCACCAATCGCCGCCGCAAATGCGGCACCAAAGACCTTTTTACCAGCACCACTACAGTGTTTGCATTCTTGATCAGACATAAAAACGAGTAAAAGCAGTGAGAGTATACCCTTATTACCTTTAGCCCCCAAATAGCAGTGATTGCTCAAATGAAAGTTTACGGTCTCGTCATTAATATTGATAAAAGAGATCCAGAAAAGCTCAGCAAACTGGGCAAGTAATATTGCAAAATATTTTCCCAACCAGTGAAACCAAACCAATCTATACACCCTTGAGTGCCGGAGATATTCCATCTACCATATGCACAAGATATTGTGTTTTTAGGAACAAATAAGCACAATATATAGAAAATAACCACTTCCTTATGCCCCAAATCACTCAACTCAAAAAACGTGACAATACTATCGTTGCCTATAAGATTAGCAAAATTGCCGAAGCAATATTCAAAGCAGCCCAGGCAGTTGGTGGCCATGATCACAAAGAATCAGAACATTTAGCAGTATTAGTTGAGAAAGCTCTTAATGAAAAGTTTAAACCGACATCGATTCCTTCTGTAGAAGAAGTCCAAGATCTGGTAGAGAAAGTATTAATCGAAGAAGGACATGCAAAAACTGCTAAGGCATACATTTTATATCGTGAAAAGCGTCGCCAAGCACGTGAGGAGCAAATGGCTGTAATGAATGGTTTCACCACCAAGCTACCATTTAGTATGAATGCACTCCGCGTTATTGCCAAGCGTTATTTAGTCAGAGATGACAAAGGCGAAATCTCAGAATCACCTGAAGGTATGTTCGCAAGAGTGGCAGTCTCATTAGCAAAAATTGAAAAGAATTATGGGAAAAATGAAAAACAGACTAAAGAAATTGAAAAACAATTTTCTGAAATCCTAACCAATTTTGAATTCACCCCAGCAGGAAGGACTCTTGCCAATGCTGGAGCCCCCACTCCGCTCATTTCCAATTGTATTGTATTGCATATGGAAGACAGTATGGCTGGCATCTTCAAGACTTTGCGTGATGCTGCCCTATTACAAAAAGCCGGTTCCGGCCTAGGTTTTCCCTTTCACCTTTTGCGACCTGCTGGCTCTTTTTGCGTTAGCTCTAGAGGCCAAGCTGGAGGACCCGTGTCCTTCTTACATGTCTACAATGAAGCCTTTGGTGTAATCAAACAACAAGGGCGCCATGGTGCTAATATGGCGGTAATGCGCGTAGATCATCCAGATATTCTCGAGTTTATCCACTGCAAATCTGTCGAAGGCAAGATTAAAAATTTCAACATTTCCGTAGGAATGACAGATGAATTTATGGAGGCCATCAGATCTGAAAGCAAGGAGCCTTGGTTTTGTCAATTTGAGGGCGTAAAAATGAAGCCACGTCGGGTGTACCGTAACAAAGACATGGTAATCGAAAAAATTGAAGAAGAGACAATGACTGCCACTGAACTTTTACACGAAATTGTCAGCGCAGCTTGGCACAACGGTGAGCCGGGCATTGTCTTCCTTGATGCCGTCAACAAAACCAATCCCGTACCAGGACTAGGCAGCATCGAAGCCTGTAATCCTTGTGGAGAACAATTTCTACATGCTAATGACGTTTGTAATCTTGGCTCCATCAATCTTGAACGCTTCGTACTTGATGGCCAGATTAATTTAGAAAGATTGAAAGCAGTAACCAAAATTTCTATTCGTCTATTAGAGAATGTGATTGATCTTACCGATTTTCCAGTCGAAGATGTCAACAAAACTTTCCGAGGCAATCGCCGCATTGGCCTGGGAATCATGGGGTTTGCTGATATGCTTTATCAACTGGGTATCGCTTACAACTCAGAAGAAGGTATCCGTACCGCTGAACTAGTGATGAGCACTATTCAGCAAGCAGCTCATGAAATGTCTCAGGAATTAGCAGAAGAGAGAGGAGCATTCCCTAATTATGATTTGAGCATATACAAGAAACAAGGAATAAAAATGCGCAATGCCGCACTCACCACTATTGCTCCCACAGGATCCATCTCAATGATTTATGATGTATCAAGCGGAGTGGAACCTTATTTTGCCCTTTCTTATTTCAAAGAGAATATCATGGGCGGAGACTCTCTTTATTACGGCAATAGACATCTAGAAAAAGTATTGAAAGACCGAGGTATTTACTCCCAAGAATTAATGAAGAAAATTGCCGAGCACGGCACTATCCAGGATTTAGCAGAGATTCCAGAAGATATTAAACGCGTATTTGTCACTGCTATGGATATATCAGCTGAAGACCATATTCGCATGCAAGCCGCCTTCCAAAAACATATCGACAATAGCATTTCAAAAACTATTAATTTTGCTAATTCAGCTAGCAAAGAAGATGTCATGAAAGGCTATTTACTAGCTTGGGAGCTAGGTTGCAAAGGATGTACCGTATACCGTAGTGGTAGTCGTGAATTAGAAATCTTAAGCGTCAGTAGCAAAAAACAGAACAAAGAAACCGAGAGCAAAGAAATCAACGATGAAAAGATGAATATCAATCTTGAGGTAAAAAAGATTGCAACATTATCCAAGGCTGAGCTAATGAAAGAAGGCATTTGTCCTGACTGTGGCGGCAAACTAGTAAAAGAAGAAGGCTGCGCCAAATGTCACAACTGCGCCTTCTCAGTCTGTGCACTTTAGCGCTCAAAAACACCTAGAATAGAGGATAAAAAAGGCTTTAGAAAGTGTCTAAAGCCTTTTTAAATCCATCTTAGCTCTCATCTCTAAGCTCTTAGCTCTTTCTCAGCTCTCTTGCCTTGTCATCCTAAATCTTCTATAGTAACCCACAATAGAAACTCAAAATTCCAATGCACTTCCCCCCTAATGAATTAACAAAATTGAAAGAAGCGATTCAAAAAGCTTCGCATATACTGCTCATTGATCCCGCAGGTATTGATGGCGACTCCATTGGCTCTCATCTCGCCTGGAAAATGGGCTTAGAGCAATTGGGTAAAAGGACAACCCATTTTTGCATTTCTCCCCTACCTAATAAAAACAAATTTCTCCCGCGCAGCGAAGAAATCACCGACAAATTACCTGAGCCTCAAAGTGTAGATGTGGCTATTCTTTGTGATCAAGGTGATGTAATGCATGGTCTTAAAGAACGTTTTGATGAACTGAAAAAACAAACAACTATTATCAATGTCGATCATCATTTCTCCAATAAGGGCATTGGCCACATCAATATTATGGTGCCAGAAGCTACCTCTTCTACCCAAGTTACTTACTACTTGCTAAGAGAATTAGGAGTTAATATTACAGCCGAAATTGCTACTTGCTTATTAAATGGCATCTACACTGATACTGGCAGTTTCCAACACAGCAACACTTCACCTGAAATATTGGAGCTAGCTTCTGTACTATTAAAACGGGGCGCAAATTTTAAGGGGATTGTACACAACAACTTTCACTCCATGCCTATCAGTAAATTAAGAATATGGGGTAGAGTACTACAAAGAATTCATGTATCAGAAAAGCAAGTAACAGTCTCCGGTGTTACCCAAGAAGATTTTCAACAAACCCAAAGTAGTCCAGATGCCTTAGAAGGCGTGGTGGATTTCATGACCGGTATTCCCCAGAGCAAATTCAGTATTTTACTATCTGAACGAAAAGATATAGTAAAAGGCTCTTTACGAACCTTACGAGATGATATTGATTTATCTGCACTGGCTCAACTAATGAATGGTGGCGGTCATAGAAAAGCTTCAGGATTCTCTTTACCAGGTACATTAAAAGTCGAGGGTGACCAATTAAAAGTGGTTCCATTAGTATAGATTTTATGGCTGAAGCTCAGAATAATAATGGTGAACAATTAGTTGTCGATCTTACCTGTATTGGTTGCAATATTTGTACTAATGTTGCCGAGCAAACTTTTGTTATGTATGAGACCGATGATGGACTAAAGTCAAAAGTAATTAATCAATCGGGTAATACACCAACGGAAATTCAACAAGCCATTGATATGTGTCCAGTTACAGCTATTCACTGGCAAAAAATTGCTGAGCAAGTCAAAAAAGATTTGCGCAATTAAACAGAGCTTTGTAGAGTACAGAGGCACTTTATTGTCTTATGCCTACACAATCATTGATCACCTTTAGTCAGCCTGCTTTAGCATATATCCGAAAAATAATGGCCAAAGCCGAAAAGGCCAATGCCTATCTGCGCTTTGGTTTAAGAGCAGGAGGCTGTGCTGGTTTCAAATACTACATGGGTGTTGAAGAAACCATTGGCGAGCATGACATTGTAATAAAAATTGAAGATCTAACTCTTTTGATAGACACCCAAGAACTTCCCATGATTGAAGGAACCATGGTTGATTTTGAAGAAAACTTAAATGGGTCCGGCCTAAAAATGCAAAACCCAAACTTTGGCCATCGCTGTGGTTGTGGCAAATCAGTAGGTTAATCTATTTTTTCTCTAATCAAATAACATTATGGTACAGATTCACCACGCCCCTACACTGAAAGCGCAAGGAAGCATCGTTGTTCCCTTGTTTCAAGATGAGGTAAAGAATATAAAAACTGGCAATAAAACTCTTGACCAATACATTAAAAATCGTTTAGCGGCCAAGGATTTCGAAGCTAAGTTACATGAAGTTTTTTCTAGTCATATTGACCAAGGTGACAAGAGCCTCACTTTATTATTAGTAGGTTTGGGCAAGAAGAGCGATTGCAATGAAGAAATGATCAGAGAAACTGGTGGGCATGTCTGTAAACGACTTAGAGGACTAAAACGAATCGAGGCTCAAATCAGTAGCACATTAACCGATAATCAGCTATTCGCATTCCTAGAAGGAGTGGCCTTAGCGAATTATCGAGTAGATCAATTCAAGACTGACAAAGAGCCAGCATTGGTTTTATTGAAGAGTCTTAGTATCATCCACACCAGCAAAAACAAGAGTTGGCAAAAAGAACTTGGTGAACGCTTAAAGATTGTTAGTCATGTCCATCAAGTGCGGGATTTGGTAAATACGCCAGCAGATAATATCTATCCCGAAAGCCTTGCGCAAAAAGCAAAAGATATCAGTAAAAAATATCGGCTTAAGGTTACTATTTTGGGCGAAAAAGAAATCGTGAAACAAAAGCTCGGTTTATTGTGGGCAGTAGGAAAAGGCAGTGTTCACAAACCACGTTTAATTACCCTAGCCTATAATGGTGGTAATAAAAATCAGAAACCAGTTTTATTGGTAGGCAAGGGAATCACTTTTGATAGTGGTGGATACAACTTGAAGCCAACCAATTTTATTGAAGATATGTACATGGATATGGCCGGCGGTGCCACCGTACTAGGAATCATTTCTGCTTGTAGCGAGCTTAAATTGCCTATTAATGTGATAGCAATAGTGGCTGCAGCAGAAAATTTAGTAAGTAGCTCAGCCTATAAACCCAGTGATATTATTCGTGCTTATAATGGAAAAACAGTAGAAATCACCAATACTGATGCTGAAGGAAGATTAGTTCTCGCCGACGCCATTAGTTATGGTATTAAGAACTTTAAACCACGAGCAATTATTGATTTGGCAACTCTGACAGGTGCCTGTATGGTTGCCTTAGGAGATCGCTACAGTGGTGTATTTAGCAATAACAACGATTTACTAAAAGCGCTCAAACAAGCTGCTGACAATACTTCTGAACTAGTTTGGGAGCTACCAATTCATCCCGACTATGAAAAACGCTTAAAAAGTGAAAAAGCAGATATGGTGAATTGCGACATCAAGACCCGCATGGCTGGAGCCTCTACTGCGGCCGCTTTTCTCAAAAAGTTTACAGAAGAGATACCCTGGGCACATTTAGATATTGCAGGTACAGCTTTTGGTAATATGCCTCGAGCTCATGATTGCGGTGGCAGCAGTGGCTTTGGTCTACGATTAGTCGTGAATTATCTCAGTAATCTGGCTAAAAATGTTTAAATCTTGGCTAAAACTATTACGTCCTACGCATTGGGCCAAGAATCTACTACTTTTTGTGCCCTTAATTTTCTCTTTGAATGTGTTTGAAAGCAGAGCCCTTTATCAAGCCTGTATCGCCTTCATTAGTTTTTCACTTATTGCCAGCACTGTCTATATCATCAATGACTATACTGATATTGAAAGAGACAAATTGCACCCCGTAAAAAGATCTCGTCCCTTAGCTTCAGGGCAAATAAGTAACACAACTGCCCTAGCCTCACTCCTGATCCTAGCTTCAGCCAGTTTAGCTTTAGCATACACTTTACCCCTCAAGTTTTTTTTCGTATTGATTGTCTATTTCATCGCTAATCTAGCCTACTCAACCTACTTAAAACATATTGTAATCATAGATTTACTTACCGTAGCAGCGTGTTATTTACTTCGTGTGTATGCCGGGGCAAAAGCAATTGAAGTGCCAATTACCAGTTGGCTGCTTTTTATTACCTTTTTCTTAGCGCTCTTTGTAATTACTGGTAAGCGCCATTCAGAATTACAGACTTTGGGTAGTAATAGCCGTCCCGTACTTTCGGCTTACAATAATGAGTTCTTAACCATGATTTTAGGCATCAGTGCCACGGGAGTAATAGTATTTTATACACTTTATACAACTACAAAACCCTTTCTTTTTACCTATTCAATACTATTCATTGTCTTTGCTTTATTACGCATGCTTTATTGGGTGTTAGTAAGAAAACATGCTGAAGAGCCCGAAAAACTGCTACTCAAAGACCCTTGGTTATTAGGAGATATTATCCTTTGGTTACTCATTTCCAGCATAGCACTCTACTTCCCTAATCTTATCTAAAACAAGTATGGCTAGAGAAATTGATTTAGCCCAATTAGAAAAGACAGCCCATGGAATAGAAGTAGTGACTACACTCCCCTCACCTGAACGCTTGGCAGATTTACAAAGAAGTCAAAGAGCCGCTTTAGCCCAAGTAGCATTAGCAGCATATCATTCAAAAGGGTTAGTACGTTTAGCCACTCATATACCAACAAGGCCCGAAGTAGCCGCGCTACAACTTGAAGGAGCAATACTCAAACAATCGCAAAAAGGCACTCCTTGCTATTGATATTGAGTAATGAGATATAAACCACCAATCACCAATACCAAGCCAACCATTTGTAGCCAATGGATGCTTTCATGTAGGTAAAATACTGAAAAGCTCACCACAATCAAAAAACCCAGCGATGTCATCAAGGGATAGGCAACACTTAACTTCATTTTTGATAGTACATAAGTATAAAGCAGCAAGGTTAAACCAAAAGAAATAATACCAGCCCATATCACAGGATTAGTAAGAAATCTTTTTAATCCCTCAATATTAAGGGTTAGACCACCCATGCGTTGAGCCCCCAGCTTCATCAAAATATTAGCAGTTGCATTGAACACAATTGCCAAGGCTAGAAATAGATACGTCATACTTTTTCAGGATACTGAGCAAAGAGCTTGCCCCAGTCAGTAGTCTTTTCCCAATGTTTGAATACATGAAACTCCTTTTTGGGCCAGCGAATATAATCATGATAAACTTCAGAACCAGTGACAAAAAGATGTACTAAAGGAGTATGGAAAAAAAGTTTCTGGATATGACGCATGGGACCAAACCACAATGTCTTACCCACCTTACTGGCAGCGTTATTACCCACCTCAAACCCCCAATTCTCCTTTTCTATATCTGCCCCTACTATTTCAATATTCTCCATGCGTCCATTGCCTAAACCATATTCATCGGCTAAACGAATATACTTTAGTGACATCGGATCAAAACCCATCATTTTAGCGGCAACAGCATCAATTGCTACTTGATCCGCAGAAGCTAACATATAATCTTTAATCACAGGAATAAGGGTTCGAGGGCCAGGACCATTACCAGCGGTAGTACCATCCATCACGGCAAAAACGCCACTGTGAATTTCTTGCTGAATAGCTAACAAATCAACTAGTGTCTCATGAATCCAGGTATGAGTATAATGCCGCTTCGTATTGAGTAATCCCCCGAAAGCATTTTTCATCGCTCCGGTAGTAGTGGTATAAATATGGCATTTCATTGTTGGTAAATGCACGATATTCTTATCGAAAAAGTAATCCGGAATCAGAATCCCCTCGGGAAAAACTTTATGTAGTACTAAAGTCTGAAACTTAGGTTTATACACAACCCACTTCATATCTTCGTCACGAAAATTATAAAGCACGGGAATATTGTACTTACGAAAAATAGGCACATACTTATTGAGATCTTCTCCTTTAAAAGCGTTGGTAACTACTGTTTTATTTTGAACGCAAGAAATATCATTAAAACCAGCCTGTTGTAGTCCTTGAATAGTTCCTTCCAATTGCCAAGGCGTAGTATTAGCCGAGGGCATAGGATAATGCCAGGAAATATTATCCTTTAGAATTGTAGTCTTGCTTGGATCCATAGCTGACTTCACACCAGCTAATTCCATCAATTTTCCTGTATCTGCCAAAACAGTTTCCGGCTTCGTTTTAATCACTGCCACAATAGATCTTTTTGCCATAAATAAACTTTTAAACCTTGGCCACGATAACAAAATCACCACCAAAAAGAAACCAAGCTCCTGCTTCTAACTAGTAGCCACATAGTGCCTAGGCCACAACCAAATAAGGGCAAAGTAAAGTGCTGCTTGGCCATACCAGGAATATTCCATGAAATTCCATTCTTGGGATACGTAAATCTGGGCAAAACAAACACACAACACAGGAATGAGTAAAGCAATAGCTGCATGTCGAGCAAATGTAAAAATACTTTTTCTCCCCCAAATAATGGCAAACGAAGCAATCAATGAAAGCGCGATCACTACTGTCGAGGGCATAACGCCTTCAAAGCGAGCTAACTTTTGATAAGTATGTAGCGGTGAAAATGCGTTAGGGTCATAGAGATAAAAAGGCAATGTGATTAATAAGAAAGCCGCCATTATTATCAAGCAATACTTCATTGTTTGGGACCAATGAAGCTTATTCCTTAAAGTAAGAATGAACGCAGGTAAAATGAGTAAAAAGTTTAATCGAGACGACAAACCAATACCAAAAATAAAAAATACCAAAGTCCTCCACTTCAAGGACATTCTTGCTTCTATAAAATGAATAGACAATATACTCAAGACAGTAATCCAGATTGTATTCGCCAACAAATCCCCGCCAGTTAGCACTTCATGCCATACTATCGGCGACAAAAAAGCAGCAAACCAAATCATCAATGCTTCATTAGGCAGCACTTTTTTCAGAAAAACAAAAAGGACCAACAACCAAAAAAAGTTTTGCCAAGCACTATTAGCCAAGAACACAAAAGGAATACTAAATAACACACCGCCAGGAAAAGGACTAATTGGGGTCCCCACATTCTGAGGATCATCAGGCGCCAACCAAGCTACTTTTGCATATTCATAATACGGATACTCTCCCCTGAGTATATGATGAGCAGCAATATTTAGAGCCTCCTCTCTATTGCTACCTCCTTCATATTGATTGAGATAGGGATACAAAATTTGAAAGAGTAGAAACAAAAACAACACAAATGCCATCACCATAATATATTCGTACCTACCCAGTCTCGATACAATCATTTTTCCCAATGTACTTTGCAAAGCAATGAGCAATAGCACTACCAATAAGCCATAGATAAGCATGCCAGTTAAGCCCACAAAAAACTGGAACTTCAAAGCAGGAAAAACAATAAAAAATGCTAATAAAACTGTCTTTAATACGTGACCAACCATTAAGCACAATTAAATACACGTTCATACTATTTAAAGTTTCTACCAACCACAATGCATTTATTTGTTTTTTATTAGCTTCGATTTTGCTATAGTCGTCTCGAATGAATTAGCTTTCCTGCTTTATTTATAATCTGTAATTTTATGAGCCTCGCTCTTGGCATAGTCGGTCTTCCTAATGTGGGAAAATCAACCCTCTTCAATACACTCACCAAAACAATGGCGGCACAGGCATCTAATTATCCATTTTGTACTATTGACCCCAATGTCGGTGTCGTAGAAGTACCGGATAATCGCTTAAATGTATTAGCTAAAGTGGTAAATACTAAAAAAGTGGTTCCTGCCATTGTTGAATTTATTGACATTGCTGGCATTGTCAAAGGGGCATCGCAAGGAGAAGGGTTAGGAAATAAGTTCTTAGCTAATATTCGTGAGGCAGATGCTATCATCCATATTTTCCGTTTATTTGCTGATGCCAATGTTACTCATGTACATGGCACCGTCGATGCCAAAAGAGACATTGAAGTAATTAATACGGAGTTAATGCTAGCTGATCTGGACAGCCTAAAAAAACAAATCGACAGCTTACAAAAAAAAGCCAAGGGACAAGATAAGGAGGCTATAGCTATGGTAACTATTGGTGAAAAACTATTAAAAGCATTAGAGCACGGTGCTCTGGCAAACACAGTACCATTGAGCAATGAAGAAAAAGAATTAGCTAAAAGATTTCAGCTCATCACTCAAAAACCTGTATTATTTGTTGCCAATATTTCTGAAGAACAAATCAAAGACACTGACGAAAAAAAGTTAGCTCAAGAGCTAGGCTTACCCAATCTATTAACAGTATGCGCAAAAGTTGAAGCAGAAGTAGCGCAACTATCTGAAGAAGATGCAAAAGTATTCTTAGCTGAATACGGTCTCACTGAAAGTGGGCTCAGCAGAGTAATTCGAGCTGGGTACGATGTGTTAGGTCTCCAGACCTACTTTACTGCAGGTGAAATTGAAGCTCGAGCCTGGACAGTAAAAAAAGGCGCCACCGCTCCTCAAGCGGCAGGAGTAATCCATACTGACTTCGAAAAAGGCTTTATCAAAGCTGAAGTGGCCAATTATGAAGACTTTGTTATCTGTAATGGTTGGAGTGGCGTACGAGAAAAGGGCAAACTCCGACTCGAGGGCAAGGAATACGTAGTACAAGATGGTGATGTAATGTTCTTCAAATTTAACAATTAGAAGTACGCATTTCAGCTTGATTATACTTGTAGTACCTAATAAGTAGTAATACAGTGCCAGCAGCTATTATATTTTTATGCTAAATCCCCAAACAACATACTTTGGTAGAATCAAACAAGCACTAGAGCTCATTCCCCAAAACCCATTAATGTTTATCGCTCTACCAATATTTAGCATATTGATAACCTATATTATTGGTCCAGCGATTGTCGGTATACTAGTAACACTACTGTACCCCTTACTCCAAACTTATTTCGCAGCTAGTACAGCAATGATCATATATCTGGTAATTGGCATCATAGTAATGCTTATTATATCAGTGATTCTTCAAGGAGTAACTTTACTATCTCAAATCACTACTACAGCACAGTTAGATCAAGAAAAAAAGGATGTTGCTGGCACCATTATTCAAAAAAGTTTTTCTCAATTAGGCAGTTATGTACGCCTATCTATTAGAATAGCAATATATTTTCTGATTCCGATGTTGTTAGTTATTGCCGTAATGATTTTGTATGCCGTATTAAATACTATCGTTAGCTCTGGAGTAATGGATTATTCTTTTGCTTCAGGTCTAAATTCAATTTTAGGCATAGTGGGGACAATTGCTCTTTTGTGGGCTATTTTATCTATTATCTTGCGTGGCCCTAGAACAATATTCGCTTTTCATTTTTTAGCTATCAAGAAATATTCAGCAAAAGAGGCCTTCCAAGAATCCTTACAAATAACGAAAGGACGTTGGGGGAAAATGATTCTTCATATCTTAGCATTCGGTATTGTTGCCTTTGTAGTACAATTCATCGTAAATCTAATCCCAGATGGCACCTTAGCCATGATTCTCCAAGCAATTGTTGAAGCATTACTCCTTAGCACATGGGTAATTTATACCTACTTATTTCTCAAAGTCACTGAAGCACAACCAGCTGTCACAGTTACACCTGTTAAGCAATAAATGCATTACTATCGTTTCATTGTAGGAAAACTGGGCATTTATGAAGCGGTAGAGCGCGACTGCCCCAAAGATGATGTAAGAAGATTACAAAAACCTGATGGTTCCTGGCTCCCTAAGGTAGGGAATAAATATCCAGGAGCCATTTCTTTTTGGACCCAAGAGGGATTAGAAAAATACTATAGCTCAGGATTATTTCATTGGCACTGTTCAGTAGTCCGAGAAAAAGTACAAGTAATTGTCATTACTACACCAATTGATATTTTGTATCAAGATCAATATCAAGTTATCTGCTCAGTAATGAATGGTGATGCAGCGAAGACCATAGCAGTAGAAAAGCTAGATCATAAGCACAGCAATCCCCCAAAAAATAAAGACTAAACCCCAATTAGTACTGTCGGCTTCTTGTAGCGACCAGCCAATTCATCAAGGACTGTTTGTACTTTTTGCGCTCTTGAAGATGTAAATAAGGAATGCATCTCTACTTCATCAAGCCGAGCAGCTGAGACCCCAATTAGCCGCACCTTTTCATTTTTACACTGTTTTCTTAATTGCCAAAACAAGTGACGAATTACTGGCATAATTTCTAGATCTGAGGCAGAAAACTCAGGCAAAACAAGTGTCTTTGTATAGGTGGAAAAATTCGCTAATCTCACCTTAACCCGTACTTCTTTTGCATGAAGCTCCAAACGACGCATACGCCACAAAACATGAGCTGTTAATAAACGTAAAGACGTCATCACCTGAGAAGAAGAGAAATCATGATCATAAGCAAAAGTATGTTCTCGCGATACGGAAAGAGGTTTTTGCTCTTTTTCCATTACTTCTCGATCATCATAGCCATTAATCGCCAAATACAAATGTTGACCATAAGTACCGAAGAAAGTACAAATTTCTTGATAAGTCCACCATTGTAAATCAGCGATCTTATTTATGCCTAAATCATGCAATTCTTTGACAGCACTATTACCCAAGCCAGGAAAATCAGCAATAGAAAAACGGCCTAAAAATTCTCGAGTAATACTGCTGGGCACAACTGTAATACCTGGTTTTCTGGAACCAGCAGCGATCTTTGCCGTTACTTTGTTGTCTGCCAAACCAAGTGAAACTGGAATACCAACAATTTCGCGAATAGACTTTTCAATTTGAGCAAGCAAGCTGAGGTAACTTTCACCCCAGATCATGTCCTGACCAGTGAGATCTATATAAGCTTCATCGATAGATGCCGGCTCCACCTTGTCACTAAATTGGCGCAAAACTTTAAGCAACTTTTCTGAACATTCAGTGTATAGAGCGAAGTCAGCAGTCAAAACTATTGCCTCCGGACAAAGCTTTTTGGCCCGATGAAGAGACATGTCTGCATACACACCTTTATCACGAACTTCATAGCTAGCAGAAGTAACTACGCCTCGTTTATTCCACTTATCGCTTCCCCCACCAACAATCACAGGTTTGTCCTGCAAAGATGCATCTCTCATCCGTTCACAGGAAACGAAGAAACAATTACAATCAACATGTAAAATGGCACGACGAAGAAAAGACATAATAATGAGAAATTATGAATTAACAATTACCAATGGAGGAACAATTTAAGATGCAAAGAAAGATTTATATCAGTATACTCTTTAAACTTTGCATCTTGATTTTAAAATATTAGTAGTTTCTCAGTAATGCAGTTACAGTGCCTTGAATCGATAGCTCAGACACTGGGTGCAAATCTTGATAAGCAGGGTTTTCTGCCTTTAAGTAAGCGTACTTCCCTTCACGTACTAGACGCTTTACGGTACTTTCACCATCAATCAATGCCACCACAATATCTCCTCCTTTAGCTTCATGTCGAAAATTAACTACCACTGTATCACCGGGCAAAATGCCGGCACCTGTCATGCTGTCGCCACGAACTTTGAGAAGATAACAACTCTCTGGATCATTAACCAAATTTTCTGCTACCGATACCCAGGTATCAGGAACTTGTTCTTCTAATGTCGCCACACCAGCTGGCACACTACCATACATAGGTAATGTGATATCCGCCTTGCGATGCATTTTGTCTCTAATTTCAGGTAACATTTCTATTCCTCTAGCTCTTTTACTGCGGGTAATCGCCCCCTTTTTTTCTAAGGCAATTAAATGCTTGAGTATGCCATTGTCTGAACTGACGCCTAAAAACATCCGAATCTCTTTGAGCGTTGGTGACGCGCCAAATTGCAGTTGATATTCACGCACATAATCTAACAATTCTTGCTGTCGTGATGTAAGGTTCATAAGATTTTTGGTGAATGTTCACTCCCCATATTAGGTGAGAGGACACTCACTGTAAACTCACCATAAAACATCGCGCCTGCAAGCGCAGAATCTAGTCTGTTTTGGGCAGCATGCTACACTTGAGACAAGTTATTTTTTCTATGAAATCATTTTTCTGGTGGATGCGAATTATGGTTAGTATTTTGTTATTCATTGGCTCATTTCACCAAGGTCTAGCTCTAACATTCACCATTCCCACCCCTCAGTTACAAATTCCCACCTTGTCACTGGGACCCAATGTAATAGCCACTTATCCAGCTAATAATGAGCGCGTGCTTTCTTCAGTAGCAGAAGAGCCTTACACTCCGTTACCCAGAGTAACAGTACTATTTAGTGAGCCAATCGCAGCTCTCACCACAGTAAAAAATGCGGTAAATATTACTTTTGTCGAAGATGGCATTAGTATGTCGCGGGACTTCTTTACCGCGGAGATATTGGCTAATGCTCTTTATATTGAATCTACTCGTTGGTATGTAGATGCTGAGTTCAGTATCACCATTGACGGCTCACAAATAAAAAGTGTCAAAAGTGGCACGATGATGGGCAGCAATTATAGCTGGCATTTCAAAACTGATAAGACTCGCTATACCAATCCACCAGACCGAGATGAAAGTGAACGAGTACCAGAATGGAACATAGCCAAGCAAGCACTTACGCCCACAGTACAGATTACTAATAATAGTGATGGCATCGCTACGTATCGTATTTCACTTACTCCTTATGGCGTAACCTCAGCACGTACTATTACTATCAAAGATGTTTTACCACCTGGTTTCAGTTTCGATAGCATAGTAGGAGGCAATGTAACTAACGGTAGTACTGTACAAGCTGAAGGTGGCAATCCAGTCACATTTTCTATTACAGGCAGTATCAGAGGGGGCGATACTTTCTACTTTGACTATCGCGTGAAAGCCAATGGTCAGATGAGCAACGGTACTGCCATAGTTCCCACAGGAACATATCACAATCTTGCTTATGTAAAAGGTTACTTCACACCTGAAGTAACAGCTGCTGCTGCATATGGTAATAATAATTTTTTCTCCAGTGCTACCGATAGCAGAGACGATGATGACAATGTAATTATCACTCGTCGTACCACAATATTACCCACCCCGACCACAAACTCCCCCACCCCCCAAATCAGTCCACTTCCCACTTCTCTTGTCCCTCCAACCACAGCAGCAAGTAGTCTCCCTAGCAATGCGACTAATACATTAACACCACCACCGGTCGATGTATTAACTTGTTTACAGATTAATGGCGCAAATGAAATTTCTTTTTCCGATGTGGCAAATAATGAGCGCGAAACACCTTATATCAATTTTTTGAACACCACAGTATTTGCTAATAATCCCACCCTACGTGTAGTGAAAGGTTATGAAAATCAACAATTTGGCCCCAATAATACACTTACTCGTTTTGAATTGACTAAAATCGCTCTAGGTGCAAATTGTATCGATTATAAAGTCGATCCAACACCCAACAATTATTTTTCCGATGTTCCCACTGACAATTCAGACATGTCTTTAATTATCGGCAAGGCCTACGCTGAGGGTGTGGTACAAGGAATTGGCAACAAGTTTTATCCCAATCGCCCGGTAACTTATGGCGAAATGGTGAAAATCTTGATTGGTGCTGGTATTTATTTTTCCCATGGCATAGCAGTTAATTCTTTAACCAGTTCAACCACCGGCATTACCGATGAAGCCTTCCGCCCATATGTAGAGCACGCCGCTCGAATGAATTTAGTGAATTTCGGAGAAAACAATTTATTCCCTCAAAATGACTTAGTATTACGGAAGTTCATGGCCCAAGCTGGAGCAAAATACATTATATGGCTAAAGAAGCTACCCCAATTCTGAATGCTGAATTCTGAATTCGGAATGAACGGTTAGACGAAAGTTACTGTTTAAACAATGACGCGTACTCAATTTTTCGATTTTATTGAAAAATCGAAAAATTGAGTAGCTTCCGACTTCAATTCTGAATTCAGCACTCAGAATTCAGAATTGTTCTGCTTCCCCTTTACAAACTAAAACTCTTCAGTTAAATTGGTGTCGCTCTGAAACAGGAGTATATTTTTCTTTTTGAAAATTGGCCTTTAACATCTAAGGTGCAGAAGAGAAATTGTGTAACACAATCCTACACAATTTACGTAGACGTTTTCATTGTTTTTTTCGGTAAAAAAGACAATAACTTTTTTTCTAAAAGAGTTTGATTCTGGCTCAGGATTAACGCTGGCGGTATGCATAACACATGCAAGTCGAACGAGGATGCTTGTCGGACTCTGTTTGTAACTTGTTACAGATAGGGCCCGATAAGTAAGCCGAGTGGCGGACGAGAGAGTAACACGTTGGCATCTACCCCATACTCAGGGATAACTCGCCGAAAGGCGAGCTAATACCGGATGGTCCCTATATCGTAATGGTATAGGGTAAAGTTTTTCGGTATGGGAGGAGCCTGCGACCTATCAGCTAGTTGGTGAGATAACAGCCCACCAAGGCTATGACGGGTAGCTGGTCTGAGAGGACGATCAGCCTCGCTGGGACTGAGACACGGCCCAGACTCCTACGGGAGGCAGCAGTGAGGAATTTTCCACAATGGACGAAAGTCTGATGGAGCAATACCGCGTGCAGGATGAAGGCTTTCGGGTCGTAAACTGCTTTTTATAAGGAGCAACTATGAGTTTACTTATAGAATAAGTCACGGCTAATCACGTGCCAGCAGCCGCGGTAATACGTGAGTGGCAAGCGTTATCCGGAATCATTGGGCGTAAAGCGTCAGCAGGGGGGCCTTCAAGTGAAATGTAAAATCCTTCGACCCAATCGAAGAGCTGTATTTCATACTGTTGGCCTAGAAGACAGGAGAGGTAAATAGAATTTCCGGAGTAGGGGTAATATCCGTAGATACCGGAAGGAATATCAATAGCGAAGGCAATTTACTGGTCTGTTCTTGACCCTCAGTGACGAAAGCGTGGGTAGCAAACAGGATTAGATACCCTGGTAGTCCACGCCCTAAACAATGGATACTCGACGTTCGGAGGAATCGACCCCTCTGAGTGTCTAAGCTAACGCATTAAGTATCCCGCCTGGGAAGTACGATCGCAAGATTAAAACTCAAAGAAATTGACGGGGATCCACACAAGCGGTGGAGCATGTGGTTTAATTCGACGGTAAGCGAAGAACCTTACCAAGGCTTGACATTCTACTAATGCCCTGGAAACAGGGAGGTGCCCGAAAGGGAAAGTAGTAACAGGCGCTGCATGGTTGTCGTCAGCTCGTGTCGTGAGATGTCGGGTTAAGTCCCTAAACGAGCGCAACCCTCGGACTGTGTTGTATTTCTCACAGTCGACTGCCTTCGTAAGAAGGAGGAAGGTGGGGATGACGTCAAATCAGCATGGCTCTTACGCCTTGGGCGACACACGTGCTACAATGAAGTGCACAATGAGAAGCAAGAGCGCAAGCTGGAGCAAATCTCAAAAACATTTCTCAGTTCGGATTGAGGGCTGCAACTCGCCCTCATGAAGCTGGAATCGCTAGTAACCGCCGATCAGCCACGCGGCGGTGAATATGTTCCTGGATCTTGTACACACCGCCCGTCAAGTCATGGGAGGAGGGAGTACCAGAAGATCCGCATTTGCGGGGACAAGGTAATACCTCTGACTGGGACTAAGTCGTAACAAGGTATCCGTAGGGGAATCTGCGGATGGATCACCTCCTTTCAAGGGAGATATGTACACTAGCATTTGCATAGGTACTACGGTCGTTTGTTACACACATTTCTCTTCTGCACTTTGGATGTTAGACAAAAAAGCTATTCAGCATAATGCTGAATGGCTTTTTTGTGTAGAATGGAGAATGTAGAGTGGAGAATAGAAAGAATGCAGGGACTCAAGGAAGTCCAGCCCTCATTCTCCATCCATTCTTTCCACACAACACTCTACATTCGGTTAAATTAACGAATGAGTTGGAGGAAGTTAATATTTGAGTGACCAAACTCAATTAACTTCCCCTTCAAATGTATCATACGATCTTGCGCAGAATAATATCTCATCCCCAGTACGCACTTATACTTGTCAGAAAGC
>JACQZO010000020.1 GCA_016207805.1 Candidatus Abawacabacteria bacterium
AAGATGATTGGAGAAGGAGAAGGTTGTATGCATACCGAGAGGATCTTTGTCCTATGACAACAAGCTTCTCCTCTCCTTCCCCAATCTTACTTTCTCACCAACAAGATGTCATTTCTTCTTGGCTCTTCCTGTATATGACAAGTGAGTAAAAAGCAAGTGGTTAAGCTAATTTGTCATCCGTTTGTTGCTAGCCATCGTCTTTACCTTGCCTTGTTCTTTTGAGCCCCAATGCAAATTCTAGATTTTAGCTTCTAGCTTTCCTCCACTCTGTTAGAGTTCTTACGTCATCAATGCTAAAATAGCTTTTGACTTAACTCTTTGAAATGAAAAAGCTTCTCCTGCTCACAGGGTTATTATTCATTACCTCGTGCACAAACAATTCCCCCCTAGTCTCAAATCCCCCCTCACTCTCCCCCACCACCTCCCCAACGCTCTCTTCCCCAATTCAGCATTCAGCTGTCATCCTGAGCTCGCCGAAGGACAGAATTCAGAATTTTCTCACTCTTCCCATCCAACAATATGGTGAGAGAAAAACCTTGAAAAGCTTTGGCGAATACATCCAAGATCGCTTCACTGGTTATCATGCTGCCGATGATATTGAATTTACTGATACAGAAGCACCGATACCGGTAGTAGCTATTGCTGATGGTACTGTAGAATTTATCGGCAATGTGGCAGGCTATGGCGGTGTGATACGTATTTTGCATCATTTAAATGCCAGCAAAGTGCATGCTATCTATGGCCATATCGCTCTCAGCTCTACTCAGCTAAAAGCTGGTGACCCAGTTCGTTCAGGTCAAAAAATTGCTGAGCTCGGTAAAGGCAATAATGAAGAAACTGATGGCGAAAGAAAACATTTACATTTTGGCCTTTACGCTGGCGAAGAAGAAAGAATTAATGGCTATGAACAGACGGTGGCAGGATTAGAAAAGTGGCTTAACCCACAAGACTTCTTTACTCAATACGAGGTAGCGATCAATCATCCTAGTCGCACCTTTGATCCTCAGAAAGAAATTGGTGGTAATGATTTTAAATTAAACTTTACCATCCCAGCTGAATGGGAAGTTGAATACATTCCATCTCTGAAAGCATTGAATCTTTACACGATGCACGGTGCTGGCTCTGCTCGAGAAAGATCTCAAATCTTCATTCGTTTCTTTGATGCGGCTAGATTCCTTACTTTGACTACAGTAAATGTACTACAAACAAAAGATCTGACCGTCGGCAAAAATAACTACCTGGCTAAGCAGTATGAAATTGAAAAGAAAGCTGGCGTTAATAACTTTCCTGAGCAACCAACTTGGCGGAATCAAAAGCATATTGTGACCGATTTCCGCGATAAAGATGGCCAAACACGATACTATGTTGTAGCCAAAAGTCCGACATTGAGTGACAGTATCTATCAAGAATTATTAGCTAGCATGCAGATTATTCCTTGAAACGAACTAAGATCAAACCGTTAAAAACCAAATATGATATCTGGTGACAAGCCTGTTTGATTGGAGCCATTGTAATAATTACCGCTGGCACAAGGAAATAACACAACCTGTTGAGCCTCTCTGAAATAGCTTAGATAATCTGCAGCAAGCTCATGAACTCCTTGCTTTTGCATAGCCTGTAATTCTTGTAAGGCAAAAGGTGTAAGCACGATCTTCCAAACCAGCTTACCAACAAAGCCTGCATCTATAAGCGCACAAGCTATTGTCATCACACGTTCTGACTCTTGCTTATCCACACGCAATACTCTGCTACGAGGAACGATTAGCGCGTAAATATGATCAAAAGAAAACACTTCATTAGACTCACAAAATAAAACCCCGCGCGCTAAGACCTCAGTGATATCAGTAGTCACTAAGTGGAAATTAGTAAGATCGAAACTGGGCGAGTTTTTTAGTGAGTATCTTTGAGGCATACGATAAAAAAGGACATGAAGAGAATACAATTCTCGGACTAAGTGAGCAAACAACTCAAGTGATTTGTTTAATTTTTCTTTCCCACAATAACCTGAATAGCTTGAGGAATTATCTTGATGCTAATAGGTAAATTACCAATAATATCACCATCACCCTGCACTGGCAGTACACAGTCACAACTTATCTGCACTTGGGTGAGATCATGCAAAGACTCCAGCACATGCTTATTGGCAGGATAATGAAAAATTCTACTGCCTAACACATGGAGCATGTCCCAAATACTTTTTGACTTAAGGATAAAAATACTAAATGTACCGTCAACAATTGACACTTTTGTGCTCATCCGTAGTTTTTTATTCAACACGGCACCTGTATTGGCAACCACGATATTTGTAGCGGGAACCAAATAGCTTTTCATGCCCGTATCAAGAGTAAATTGATAAGGATGGAGACGAAATAAAGTTTTAATTCCTTGCCACCAATAAGCCCATACACCCAAAAGCTTTTTGAGACGACGCGAAGTTTGCTTGATTGCAATAGAATTCAACCCGACATCAATAGTCGTAAAAAATACTCCTTGAGTACTTTTAAAACTATCAATTCTCAAGATATTTTCCTCAGCTAAAACCACTTGAAGGGCCTCAGGATACGTGAGCGGCAAATCTAATTCATGAGCGAGCACATTGGCTGATCCCAAGGGTATAATACCTACTCGACAGTCACTGTGTAAAAGAGGTGTAGCCAGCAAAGAGAATGTACCATCTCCTCCACAAGCAATAAAATGATTGTAACCAGCAGCTATTTTTTGCTTGATCAATACCTCCATATCTACTTTTTCTTGGCATTGATAAAATTCACATTCAATTCTATCGCCTACCTGATCAAAAAAAAGTCTGTGAATATCATTAATAACGGATACCTCAATATGACGAGCAAAAAAGAAAAAGTACTTTGGTGACATGAGATACAACAAAAATACGGTCTAATATTAATAGATTATCATAAAAATTAATGGCCTTTATGGTTTACCCAAAACCCCTACTAAATCACGAAAAACTCGCTCCAGAGCAGTACGTTCAAAATCTTCTGCTCGAGACTTATAAGCACTATCGACATCAGCCACCAAGGGACCTTTAAGACGTGCTATATAAGCACTTTTAATATCATTTATTGCATCCTTTAAGCCGACAGAATCTTGATCAATATCCTGAATAGAACGATCGGCAATGGTCTCTAGCTTAGCAGTGACCACTGTTTGCAATCGCATAGTAAAAGTTTGTGGGCTAATATTTTCAGCATTAAGCTCCAAGGAGCTCAAATCAAAAAAGTAGGTACCAAGATGACCTGTTTTTTTCTTATCATTAAGAATATCTCGGAACCAAGTACTATATTTATCTTTATTAGCAGGTACTGTCACATCCACAGCAGCTCTAGTCCATTCTATGGAACGTTGTTCAATATAGCGCTTAAAAGGATCATTACTATCAACCAACAGACCATTTTCTACCAGATCAGAAGAAGAGACCGCAGGCAAATCATCAGTTACCCGGCTTTCCATCGTTCTCACTTCAGAAGTCCTGACATCACTATCCAAAGCTTTTAATTCTTTAATCGCCTCGCCCTCAGCACGGACAAAGCTACTCCAACGATCTAGCCAACGAGGCAATAAGACTTGGGCTGTAGGTAGAGTAACACTCCATACTTCATTGAGAGAAAAATTCATATGGATTTAATTAGTCATGGTCATTGTAAGCATCATTTTTGATCGAAACAAGCATCTATAACTTATGGATTGCTTTCCGCACCTGCTGTTCACTTACTTCATTTTTGATCGCGATCTCTTCAATCGCCCGAACCACACTTTTGGGCTTAGGTATATCTGACAAGTATACTTCTTCCCCACCAGCAATATCCGGACATAAGACTTTTACACTACCGTAGCCAAAGATTTGGCCCAAAATTCCTTCATGCAAAGTTACTGAAGCAACATTTGCCAAAGAAAAGTCTCGTTCTTTATGAAAGAGCAGCCCGGAGATATAGCCCAAAGTGTCTTTTCTCAGAATATAGTATTTAGTGTACCACTCGATGCCTAAGTAGACAAAAATAGCGAATTCCAGACAGAGTAAAATAACAATCAAAATTAACAATGCCCTGGCCGACAATAAATCGGTCCACAATAAACACAAGTAACCAATAGTAACAATGGCAAAAGCAATAATACTGAATAAAACAGCTTTCACTACCATTACTACTAATGATTTACGAATAACAATCGGCTTAAAATCTGCTTCCTTCTTTTTGGACTGTTCTACTTGAACATCAGTGGGAACCTCTTCTGGCAATGGTGTGGAAGGAATAGGCTCTGCTATAAACATAAAGTAATTGGTTACTTATTTGCTAATAGAGCTTCTCGACTTAATGGCCAAATCTTCAAGACATTGCAGTATCGACTTCACATCCGGAATATCACGCAAATAAACTTCTTCACCTAAATGGAAAAATACCCGCAGAGTCCCAAAGCCAAATATTCTCCCCAATAAACCTTGGGACAAAGATATTGATTGAATACGACCAAGAGAAAAGTTGAGTTCAGTATGATTAAAAACTCCAGCATGATAAATCAGCTCATCCTGCTGAATAAAAAAACACTTGTTGTACCATTCTAGCCAGAAATACCATAGCCCAGCAAAAATGGAGAGTAGAAATAAAAAGGCCACAATACCATTGGACCAGTTACGGACAATACCAATAGAAAATAAAGCAAAGTAACATAGGCTAAGTACTAGCCAAAACAAACCAACAATAACTGCAGCGCGACAAATGACTACCAGAGGAGACTTGCGGATAGCTACAGGACTAAAGGCTATACCGCGGGGAGACAAGCGCTGTACTGGTCTCAACATATGGTCCTGGTAAATATGTCTTCATATTAACCCGATAAAATGCATTTAGCAATTAACAGGAATAATTAGCCAACTAATTCCTTATATACAGAAATATCATGGAAGAACCATCAATAATTTTCATTTAAGCCTATTTGTATTAATCTAAAAGCAATAAAGTTGCTTGCCATGAACCAAATATGTACTCGTAGCAATATCCCATTTATAGTTAGTGCACAGGAAAAAAGCTATTGTGACGCTAGAGATATTCCACTACCCACCATATCTCCTTTAGAACGTTTTCGTGAGATGTTTGCTTTCCGCAATGAAATTGTTCTCTATTCGAGAAAATGTGACAAAACTGGTCAAGATATTATTAGCATTTACAAACCAAACACATCATTTCCTGTATATGAACGAGAAGTGTGGCTCAGCGATATCAATGATCCTCTGCAATATGGTCGTCCTTATGATTTTACCAAACCCTTTTTTCAGCAATTTTGGGAACTTTCTCAAGTAGTTCCACGTGAAGCAAAAATTGGGGCTAATGCCGAAAATAGTCCTTATGTAAATTTATGCATGAATGTTAAAAACTGCTATTACACTTTTGGCTGTTTAGGTGATGAAGATTGTATGTATAGCGCCAAGATTTATTCTTGCCGTGATTGTGTTGATTGTCTCTACTCAATGAATTGTGAACTTTGTTATCAATGTACCAATTGTCATGACTGCTACCAGGTACGCTGGGCAGAACATTCATTTAATTGTCGCGATTCGGCATTTCTGTATGCCTGTCGCAATTGTAGTAATTGCTTTGGCTGTGTTGGTTTAGAGCATAAGCAATACTGCATTTGGAATCAGCAATATAGCCAACAAGATTATGAAATTGAACTAAATAAGCTCCTTACAGGCAAAGCAAGTGATTTGATACCAGCGCAAATTAAATTTACTCAATTAATTACTGACTCCTCTTATCAGTATCAGTCAATTATTAATTGTGAAGATTGTGATGGTGCTTATATTGAAAACTCTAAAGATTGTCACCATGCTTGTTTTGTGAAATCCGGTCAAGAATTAGAGCACTTCTTTGCCGGGCAAAAATGCAAAAATTGCATTAGTGTAACCACAGCTATTGAAGGTGAATTACTTTATCGCTCGGTGGCTATTGGTCTCAACTCGTATAATAGCCAATTCTGTTATATGGGCTCCAAGCTAGTGGATTGCCAATATTGCGGGTATGTCTTCGCTGGTGAAAAGATGTTTGGTTGTATCGGCTTCCCTCGTCGAGGCACTTATTGCATATTGAATAAACAGTATTCAAAAGAAGAATATGAAGAATTGCTCCCCCGAATAATCGCCCATATGAAATCCACTGGCGAATGGGGACAATTTTTCCCCATGTGGATGTCAGACTTTCCCTATACGGATACTATTGCTCAAGAGTACTTTCCCATCACCGAAGGCGAAGGAAAAAGATTATCAGTACATTGGGCAGAACCGAAGCCAGCTCCACATATAGATAACCCGTATCATATCCCTGATAATATTCAGGCAGTTGATGACAGTATTTGCCAAGCAATTCTAACTGATGAAATATCAGAAAGAGCATATCGTTTACAACGCAAAGAATTAGAATTTTATCGTAAACACACCATTCCTATTCCGAGACTAAGCTTTGAGACCAGACATCTCAACCGAAGTCAAAAATTACTTAAGTCTCTGCAGTAGTTGATTGAGAAGGTCTGAGTATTTCTGCCAATATTCGACGTTTAACTAACATGGGCCAACCTAAGGTGAGCTCCAATCCCAGTTCTTGTAAGAGCGGCACAATCATAGTAGTAAAATGAGCAAGTACTGTTTTTAGTCGCTTAGGATCAGTAGCATCCGCACATATGTGAAAAATAGTACTTTCACTTTTGATGCCATTCATAATAAAAAAGAAACTAGCATTCCCACGGTCAAAAGTAACAGTGAACTCTATTTGTTTGCCACCTACCAGAAAAAAGAGTGAACAACGACCTATATCTTTAATATCCTCCTTCGTAGTTATTAACTGAACAAAAACAATACCATCTAAATCTTTACTACTAGTAAATGACATTACTCCAGATTGGGTGCACTGCCCCAACTCTATAACAGATACATTACTAGCTAATCTGCGCAGTAAACAAGCTGGCATTGGGTCATTCTCACCAGGACAAACATGTACAATTTGTTCGCAAACAGCAACAACACCAGCTGCCACATGAGCAGACTCAGCAACAACATCATGGCGCAACAGCTCTGTCCGTTTTCCCATCACTACAGCATCAGCACTACCATCGATCTCACTTTCAGGTTCTTTTTCTGCAGCATTTAGATTCGCTCTTTGTGAAGCTTTCAACATATATAAAATAAGAGCAGGCATTATTAGCCATAATAACGAAGAAAGTCAACCAGAAAGAATGCTGAGTTCTGAAAGCTGAATTCAGAATGGACAGTAAGATGAAAGTTGTTGATTAGAGCTGATGTGTGATTTTTTTTGAAAAAGCCCTCAAAAAAGGCGGCGCTTCCTACTACAATTCCGCATTCAGAACTCAGCATTCAGAATTAAACTAGAGGTTTCGCAAACTCTTCTTCCTCAATCTCTTCTTTAGGTGCAGCTTCACTACCTACCTGACTCCACTTTGCCAGCTCTTCTTCTACTTCTTTTCTTGGTTTGCCGTATACTTTTCGGGAATTATCGATGATCAGTTGGCGGAAGTCTTTATCGGGATATTGGATACTTAATGTCTTACCGGAAAAGGCGTCGCGGGTCTCACCATCAATAGACATCTTGATATAAAACTCTTGCACTCCAAGATTGATAATATCTCTGACCTTGAATACTGGTGTGTACTCTTTTTCTAGGATCACGGCATCATCAGCACCCACGCGGAAGTTGATTACCGAACCGACATTGCCAAATACCGTTGCCCGCAAAGCAGGTGACAACTGGGCCATAAATTGATGAGCCAAAGTAACTGTAAGACGATACTTACGCGCTTCAGATAAGATTTGTTCAAAAGTGTCAGTAGCGAAATTTTGAAATTCATCTACATACAAATAAAAGTCTTTACGTTCAGTTTCCAAAATATCAGCACGGCTCATCGCTGCTTGCTGAATTTTGGTAATCAACATGGCGCCAAGCAAATTACTGTTTTCATCACCCAATAAACCACGAGACAATTTGACCAGTAAGATCTTCTGGCCATCCATAATAGTACGCAAATTAAGTTTATTCTCAGGCTGTCCCACCATATTACGAATCAATGCCGTGGAAATAAATTGCCCTACTTTATTTAACACTGGCATAATCGCTTCATTGTCGAACTTTTCACTCCAACCGGCAAATTCATTTACCCAGAAGTTTTTTACTACCGAGTCCTCAATACGAGCAACAATTTTCTGGCGATAGTTCTTGTCAGTAAGCATTTTTACAATACTCAGTACCGTGGTATTCGGTGAATCCAATAGAGCTAGTGTTGTATAGCGCAAGACATGCTCGAGACGTGGTGTCCAGTTGCTACCGAAAAGTTTTTTAAAGATTTCGATGAAACCAATAGTGACACGCATTTTGTATTGCGGTTCCACTTGTTCTAGAGGATTGAAGGCAATGGGAAAATCAGTATCTGCTGGATCAAAGTAAATTACATCTTTCAGTCGACTCTCAGGAATTTTACGCATCACATTATCAATCAAATCTCCATGGGGATCCATCACAGCAACCCCTTTGCCATTTAATACATCCTGATTGATCAGCAATTCTAATAGCTTACTTTTACCAACACCGCTTTTACCAATAATATATAAATGCCTTTGTCTATCAGTACGCTTAATCCCAAAAACATTATTTTGATTGTGAAAATTGGTAGTCCCGAACAAACTAATATTCTCATCTTTATCAGTGCCCTTCACAGGTAAATCAAGTGGTGGCTGAGCCCTTCGCGCTAAGACATGCACAATATGAGGGATCATATCGGCATTAGGAAAATGATACAGAGAAGCAAGCTCTTCAGTATTTACCTGGAAACTAGGCAGTCGTGAACGTGACTTATATTTCTGCAAAAAAGCTCTGCCTCGAGAAATTGTAGTTGATTTAAAACTATTCAGATCATCGGTATTAAATGGCGAAAAAGCCTCAATCAAAGCACGCAAACGCTGCTCTGCTTTGGCTTGGTTATCACTTAAATAGGCCAAACGTAAACTAAGAGAAAAATAATCTTTGCTTATCTTTTTCTGAATAGATTCATTCTCTATTTTCGCTACATCACTATTTTTGAACCAATTCTTGATGCGAAATATACTTTTGATCCTACGCAAGCGAATTTTCCACAGGCGGCCGAAGTTGAACCAAGAAGTGTCAGCAATAGGTGTAATCACCATTTGTACCCAAGCCTGATCTTGTTTTTCCCCTTTGGTCAGTACAGAAAACAAGGATGCCAATGAGTCTCCTTCAAATAAAGGAAAGGTTTTAAAAGAATAAATATCTGAGCGACTTTCTCTTAGCTCCGTACCAGCCAAAGCTAATGATTGTAACAACCCATCATAGACATAATCATTGGTTCGGACAATTTCACAATCAGGATATAATGAATAGATCTGTCCCTCTACCAGCTCTACAATATGAGCAGGAATATAAACATAAAAGTAAATATGTTGCCTATAAGCCACAATTTCCAAAGACACTTGGTCTCTACGCAAAGACTTCTTCAAAGAAATCAAAAGCTCTTCAAACTTTTTCTCTTTTTTTAGTTGAGCATCCCCTTGAGGCACTCGGACAAGGAGCGCAATGTGTTTATTAGCCGCCGCTGTCATGAAATAAAGAGAAGTTTTTAGTGATGCTGAGAAAACATAGACTACAGTCTCAAGAATGAACTCAAGAAATATGCTTATCTATAACAGTATAACTATTTTTCCCCGGAAGATCTATAGCTCCAGCACCATTTAACCCTGTTGTAAAGAGTTTACAAAACCCGCTAAATTAAGCAGCTTCAACTAAACTCTAGCCATTGAGTCTACAAAGATATAAGTAAAACATTTACAACAAAAGTCAATAGCCATATAATAAGCACAGCAATAAAAAAAACAAATATGTAAAGTACGTCGCAACTTTCATGAGCACAGTTCACCTAACGCCACTACTATTTATGACCTCAAAAAAAACACATATTGCCGTTCTCGCTACTGCCTTTTTGCTTGCCGTCGGGGCCTTAATTCCATCATTACTGTTCAATACTTCTCAGGAATATACAGCTAAAGCAGCAGGGAGTACGGCACGCTACAATATCGGCTCACCAACAATGACTGACATTTGGGTGAGCACGAATGGTAATGATAGTAACAATGGATCGCAAACATCTCCCGTGCGCACTTTTAGTCGCGCTTGGGAAATGATTCCTGCTAATCAAACTTTAACCACTGGCTACCGAGTACGCTTCGCAGCTGGTACTTACAATAATGATCAAATTGGTGGCCGCTCTTTCCTACCCAATTATATGGAAAACCGTTGGGGAACAGCTCAGGCTCCCGTACTATTACAAGCTGAAGGCAATGTCCAAATCAATGGCAATCTCAATATCTACAATGTTAGATACTTTTACATTGTCGGCCTCAAGTTCACTGCTGGTCACGATGTGATTCATTTTGAAAAAAGCGATCATGTCTTAGTGAGAAATGTTACCTTGCGTAGCAATGGACGGGCAGCCCAAGAAACTATCAAAATCAATCAATCACAATACGTTTACATTGAAGATAGTAATATTTCTGGTGCTTGGGATAATGCTATTGATGTAGTAGGGGTACAATATGGTCATATGGTCGGAAACAAAGTACATGATGCTAATGACTGGTGTGCTTATGTCAAAGGTGGTGCCGCTTATTGGATTATTGAGGGTAATGAATTCTTCAATTGTGGTACCGGTGGCGTTACCGCTGGTCAGGGAGCAGGTATCCAGTTCATGGTAACACCTTGGGTACAATACGAAGCCTATGACGTAAAAATCTATAACAACATCATTCATGACATTGAAGGTGCCGGTTTAGGAGTAAATGGTGGCTATAATATTTTATTAGCCAACAACACTATGTATCGGGTAGGCTCGCGTGATCATGTCATTGAAGTAGTATTTGGTTTACACACCTGTGATGGGAATGATGTTGCTGCCTGCACACCGATTCTCAATGCTGGCGGCTGGGGAAGCACAACCAATGAGGATGTATTTGTAGGAAATAGGAATATCTACATTTACAATAATATTGTTTACAATCCAATTCCTTATCGCAGTCGCTGGACTCAATTTGCTATCTATGCACCACGAACTAATACAGTGCCTGGCTTTCGTGGACCAGCAACTGCCATCACAGATTATAATTTGCACATCAAAGGTAATATCATTTGGAATGGACCCAACGCGGTTGAACTAGGTATCGGTGACGATCAGGGATGTGCGAATAGCAATCCCACTTGTAATCCAGCCCAAGTTTTGAGAGATAATGCTATCAATACTGTTGAACCTCAATTTACCAATGCTGCCGGGATGGATTTTAGTTTACCTAACTCAAGTAATGTATTTTCAGTTCCTGCTTTTGCCATGCCTTCATTTAGCTGGAATGACGCTAGCAACAATGTACCTACAGGTACTTTGACTAATACCGTAAATAAAGATTACTTCAACACTACACGGACAAGAAATGTAGCTGGCGCAATTACTGGTACCAGCACTACAGCTAGCACGTCTTCACCAACAATAGTACCCACTAATACACCGACAGCGGTACCAACCAGTGCACCGACAACAGTACCTACTAGTACACCAATACCAACGCCCACACCAACAACTATAGTCACCGTACGCCCTACTACCACACCAGCACCAACCAGCACTGTCAGACCCACTACACCGCCAACACCAGCTACTGGTATAGCTAGTGATCTTGAAGGCTATTGGAATGGTATCAACACTACCTGCACCACACGTCGCAATATACAAACTTGTACTATGAGAACCAGTTTACACATCCACAATGATGGTGAGAGAAATAGCCCCAATGCTCACATCAGTGTATATCTTTCTACTAATAACACTTTTGATACCAGTGATATCAAAATCAAAGACATTACGCTCAAAGCTTTAAGATCTGGTACTGGCAGAGCTATTGCCTTCAGCTACAGCGCAAGACGGAATTATCACGATACTCCTTACCTAATTGCCGTAATCGACGACACCAACAAGGTAAGTGAAAGTGACGAAAGCGACAACTACGCCATCAGCGACATTTTCTAAAGCACAGTAAATATTCAGAATGTTTAATGGGCACTATACCACTGGATATAGTGCCCATTAAACGATCCGTCTGTCAAAAAGACATTGCTCTAGAACATGGTACGACATCAACTCCACTGGTAGAATTGTCGCCCTATGGTTGCTAATTTGAACCATAATTTAACCTATAAACTATGTAGTAAAAGTTCTTTCAGTGGTCTTCTATTATTTACTCACTATATGCAACGTACTCACGCGAAACTAACTTCATTTTTAGCAACTTTACTTTTTGGTCTTTTGGCTGTCACTCCACTGACATTACTAAACAATAGCGGCACTTCAGTGGCTGATGCCTCTGGCAGTGCTACTCGCTATGACATTGGCAATCCAACAGTTACTGATATCTGGGTGAGACCAGGGGGAAGTGCTGATGCCAATGGCAGCATTGAAAAGCCATTTCCAGGTATTGCTCAGGCTTTAGCTATTATCCCTCGCAATCAAACTCTCACTACGGGCTATCATATTCATGTATTAGCTGGTTCATATGGAGCTGAAACTATGCCTAATTATCCAGAAAATATTTTCGGCACTTATACTGCCCCAGTAATTATTGAAGGCGAAGGCGATGTTCAGATCAACGGAAACTTCAATATCTTCAATGTAAAGTATTTCTATTTGATTGGACTAAAACTAACTTCACAATTTGATGTGGTGCACTTTGAGAAAGGCGACCACGTATTGCTACGTAATATGACCCTACGCAGCAATAATCGAGCTGCTCAAGAAACTTTCAAGGCAAATCAATCACAGCACATTTATATTGAAGACAGCGATATCTCAGGAGCTCATGACAATGCTATTGATATGGTTGGTGTACAATATGGCCATATGATTGGTAATAGAATTCATGATGCCAATGATTGGTGTGCCTATGTCAAAGGTGGTTCAGCTTATTGGCTCATTGAGGGCAATGAAATATTTAATTGCGGCACCGGTGGTTTCACAGCGGGACAAGGTACCGGTAGCGAATTTATGGTTGCTCCTTGGGTACAATATGAAGCCTATGATGTGAAAGCATACAATAATATTATTCATGACACTGAGGGTGCGGGTCTAGGCACCGCTGGTGGTTATAATATTTTTTACGGTTACAATACTTTATATCGAGTTGGTTCTAGAAGTCATGTAATTGAACTAGAATTTGGCAGCCATTCTTGTGATGGTAACACTGAGGGTTGTCAGGCTACTATAGATGCTGGTGGTTGGGCAGTAACCAGTGGCGAAGCCTCTATTGGTGATAAAAATGTCTATATTTACAATAATATCGTGTACAACCCAGCTGGCTTCGAAAGCCAATGGCAACACTTTACTATTTATGGACCTCGTACTAATTCAAGCTCAACAAGTGCTCCTAGTACTGTATATACAGACACCAATCTCCAAATTAAAGGCAATATTATCTGGAATGGTTCTGCAGATAAGTCTTTAGGTTTAGGCGAAAGCACTGGTTGTCAAAACAGCAATCCTACTTGTAATGAAGCCCAAATTTTACGAGATAATACTATCAATGTGGTTCAACCACAGTTTACTAATGCTGGTACCTTAGACTTTTCTTTGCCAAGCACTAGTAATATTTTGTCTCTACCGGGCTTTTCTGTACCTTCATTTACTTGGGAATCACCAAACGGAGCACCTACTGGTACATTAAGCAACATTGTTAGCAAGGATTATTATAATAATACCCGAACAAGCAATGTAGCTGGGGCTGCTACTGGCACTAGTATCACCGTGACACCTACCAGTACACCATCACCTACTGTCACGGCCAGTCCAACACCTACAGAAACACCGACACCAACAAGCAGTCCAACTCCTACTATCAGCCCTACACCAACCAGTACACCAACACCATCAGCCACTCCAACTTCATCGCCGACACCCACAATTACACCTACGCCTACAGTAACGCCAACTCCAGTACCAACGAATCTTGCTGATATTGAAGGCTATTGGAACAACGTAGATAAGATCTGTCGTATATCACGTCGCGGAGTACAAACTTGTACGCTGAGAAGCAGCCTTCATCCATTTAATGCAGGCGAAGTGAGAAGTTCAGCGAGTGCAATCGGTGTCTATTTATCAGCTGACGAAACTCTTGATCCCAGTGATACTCTAATCAAAACAGTAAATATGAAAAGAATTAGAGCTGGCGATGGTATTGCTATTCGCTTTAGCTACAGAGGAGCAATGGACTATCGAGCCACTCCATATTTAATCGCTAAATTTGATCCCAACAATACTATTGCAGAATCAGATGAAACAGATAACATTACAGTATATCCACTATAATTGATCAAAGTCATTAGAAAAAAAGCCTTGAGTTGGAAGACCAAGGCTTTTTTTCTAAGTCAGAAGTCAGAGGGCAGAAATGATAGAGCAAGGCACAAGAAAGAATACTCAGCAAGAAGCAAGGACATTTATCACTATCTCTAAAATATCACTCTGAGCTAATTTACTTCTGACTTCTGCCTTCTGCCCTCTGACTTTGCCCCCGTCCTATTCCTCTTCTTGGAGCAGTGCGGCTATGGAATCCATCTCTTTTGGCACCATCACGCTTGGGAGCGAAACCAAATGACTTTCTTTCGCCGGACCTAGCGTCGGAACCTCTTGAAAATCTAGCTGTACCATTAGCATGGGAGCGATTTTGACGGAACCCACCAGATTGACCAGCACCTCGACCTTCTCCACCTTGAGCAGAATAAGGACGGTCGGAACGTGGTCGTGGCGTATAGCCACCTTCACTACGCTCACTACTCGGAGAACGTGCTGAAAAATAATTACTTCGTGATCCTGTTGACTCACCTCTACTACGTTGGCCGAAGCCACCACTACGTCTAGGACGGAAACCACCTTCGCCTCGGTCAGATTCATTACCACGATCAGCAGAGAAACCCGATCGTCTTGGTTTAAATTCACGATCAGAAGAATTACCAAATTTATTCTGTGAAAAAGAGTTTCTTCTTGGTCTAAAAGGTCTCTCACCTCTTGAGGCATCACCTTCAACATTTCTAGGCATCACTTTATCATCTCCAGTAGTTAAGCTCGCTGGTTTCCATTCATTATTAAATGGAACCGCATCACGATTACGATCACCAAAAGAGCTCCTTCTGCCCCCACGGTCACCGAATGGTCTTCGACCACCGCGCTCTCTACTAGGACGAAAATCATCACCACGTTCAGCCGAATCTTTGGGTGGCTGACGAGATGGCGGTAATTCTGTCGGTAAAGGAGACTGCGGTAATCGTGCCCGTGTGAGTCGTTCGATACGCTTGAGCAAAAACATTTGATCAGGAGTAGCGAAAGAAACTGCCTTACCTGATTTACCTGCACGACCAGTACGACCAATACGATGAACATAATCCTCAGGATTTTCTGGTAAATCATAATTGATTACCAGTTCAATATCACTAACATCAATACCTCGAGCAGCAATATCAGTAGCAATGAGGACACGATAACGGCCTGTTTTGAAGCCTTGCAAAGCTTGCTTACGCTGGCCAAGAGAACGATTGGAATGTAATTCAGCTGAAGAATGGCCCATACTTCTTACCAAAGTAGAAATACGCTTTGCTGCATGCTTGGTACGAGTGAATACCAATACTGTACCTTCATAATCAGTAAGTAACTTTTCTAATAATTGTGGCTTAGCACCACCTCGGACCACAAACAATTCTTGTTCCAGCTTATCTGCTACTGATCCCTGACGAGCAATCTCAATTCGCACAGGTAAACGCATATGCTTCTTCACCATTTGGGCAATACCATCTGGCATAGTAGCTGAAAAAAGCATGGTCTGACGATCATCAGGCAAGGCATGTAAGATTTGCTCCACTTGAGGAGCAAATCCCATATCAAACATCCGATCCGCCTCATCCAAAACAAGAGTAGCAACTTGCGACAACTGTACTGTTCTTTGCTTCAGATGATCAATTAAACGGCCTGGGGTAGCAATAAGAATCTGAGGATTCCTACGTAAATCGCTTTTTTGTCCCCCCATAGAAGCACCACCGATCAAGACAGCAAAATTGAGATTGAGTCCAGAAGCAACCTTTTTTAAAGATTCTTCTACCTGCAAAGCTAATTCTCGAGTAGGAACCACAATCAGCGCTCGATCATTGCCACCGTGTAACCGTTGTAAAATAGGCAAACCAAAAGCCAAAGTCTTACCAGTACCAGTTTGGGCAATACCGATGATATCTTTTCCTTCCAGACCGGCAGGAATACAAGCATGCTGAATCGGCGTAGCAAGGGTAAATTGTAAACGCTTTAAGTTATTCTGAAGAGCTTCAGAAAGAGGTAAAGTGCTAAACTCATTTGGTGAACTAACAGATGACATATAAAAGGTTGAGAGTAAAATAATCCCCTCAATGATTATAGCCTAACTGAGCCAATATTGTGAGCATTACCATGGAACAGTACAGGTATTTCTGGCTTTGGTCAAACAACAACACCAAACCAACCAAGTATTAAGGTGCTATTTTTGCTCAGATTCAGGTACAAAATGCAAAGTTACAGAAACGACTGACTCCCTAGTCCCCCTACAATCATTGAGACTGTTACAAACAGTTGTTTTTTCTACTCTCCGACCCTCTATTTCTGACCACAAGTCTGCATTAACTGACCCATTTACTAAATTCGGCGGTACGGACTGAAACATACTACCCGTCACAAATTCCGCCCCTCGCGTATCAGCCTCACAAGAAAATGTCCAACTTGTACTATCATTAATCATACCCATAAACGGCATATCCAATGGATTGCTAATATATTCTTCAGTAGGAAAGTGGCACCTTAATTCCTGAGCAAGGTGACCAACAAGAGGACTTAATTGTCTAAACACTGCCCCCTGATCACCATCAGGTCTAGTTTCCGTACCAGCAATATTCAATATGCCAGAATAGAATGAAGTTCTCACCTGATAAACAGCATCCGGTGACAAGTTTTGTGTGGCCATTAGAATTTTTTCAATCAGCTTTCTAACCGACGCAGCAAGATCAACATTACCCTCAGGACTCTTCACTAATAATTCTGGTGTTTTTCTTATTCTAGACATAACTATAATTTTAAAGAAGGAGCATTATTACAACAAGAAAAAGGAATGTCAAACGTCTATTTTCAAAAAGAGTGATTCAGCTCCTTGTCATGTAACAATCTATGAGCCTTCTGGTAGCCAAGCACTACAATCACAGTTTCTGCGCTAATAGCTGCTACTATAATGGCTCCTAATTGCCAGATATTGTCAGTGAGCTGAGTTGCCAATAAAAGGATCACAAGCGCAATCGCCAAAGCAATCAATTCTCGTTTCAAAAACCATCGTTCTTGCCCTAAGGCAAAAAGAGTAATCAAAACCAAATCATAGCCATAAGAAATAGCAGCCAAAAGAAGCATAGCCGGAAACATAAACCAATATTGCTCGATAATGTATTTTTTATCAGCTAAGAAACTGATCAGCGTGGTTGCACCAAGGGAACCAAAAATAAACACGAACAGAGCTAAGCCAGATAAGATTCTCGTAATATCACGATACAACTTTCTTGCTTTTTGCCAGTGCTGATCATCTATATATTTTCTAAAACCAGGCAGCACAGAAAACATTAAAAAAGTAGAAAAGAGACTAGCAACTTGAGCAATTTTGAAAGCAATACTAAAAGCTGAGAAACTTGCCTTGTCTAATAAAATATAAGCAAAATAATCGGGCAAAAAACGGAAATAAAGGGCATTCACAATATTGATAATCCCAAAAGGTAAACTCACTTTGAGAATAGTCCATAATTCAGCCCATACTATTTGCCATTGCCACTTAATCTTTTGCCGCACATAAAAAAGACTAAGCCACATGGTAACCAGAGAAGAAAGGATGGTAACTCCTAAGACCATTAGCACTGAAGCCGTTTCGATAACCGGCTGATTCGTTAAAAGAAAAAGTAAAGCACCTGAATAAACTATTTTACCAAGTAATAAGGCAAAAGTAGCTCGCCCCATTAAATAGTTCGCTTGCAAGAAAGCATCACAGATAGTAGTCACGAAGTCAGCCAATAAGGCACTGAGAAAAAGCACAGTGCCAATCAAAAACAATGGTTCATTTTGGACAAAAAGAGCGGAAACAATAGCAATGACAAAAAACACCAAAGCAGTTACTACTCTGAGGATCAAAGCATTGAAAAACACTTGCCCGTCTTTGGGCTGATCAGAAATCCTACGTACCAGATAAGCAAATAAACCTAAGTTGGCAGCCACCGAAAAGAATAAAGCGTATTCAGTAATTGCTGCATATACTCCATATTCATGCATGCTCAGAAACCGGGCAATCAGCCTTAGATTAATAATTCCTAAAACCAATTGCACAATTTTCCCACCATACTGTACCAGGGTAGAAAAAGCGATTTTCTTTTCAAGGGAAACGACACTACTAGTACCAATATTCATTGGGGTGGTAATACTTCAATAATACGGGCATCACCTTGTTCGATTGGCTCGGCATAATCATGTAAAGCATTATCAATAATCTCCCAAGTAAAGACGTAATTTGCTCCTCTTCTGGTACCAACATCATGAGTAATAATCTTGCCATCTTTGTAGCCCTTCACTACCAGCATATGATACACAGGACCACCATTAGTATAAAAAGGGTTACCCAATTTTCTACCAGCCAAAGGCATAATGACAAAATGACCTTTAGCTAATACTTTCTTTATGTCTTCAAATGTCGGATTTTCATGCACCACACTTTTTAACCCTAGATATTGATCAAGCATCTCTACAGTTTGAGCAACACTGGTATGCTCATAAGCACCGAAATGTCCCTTTTCCCATTCCACTATCCGCAGTATTTGCTGATTAAATTCATCAATATTCCAATTTTTCTTTTGATACATATTCGCCACCAATAAAGCACTCGCCTCTTCACAAGCTTCTTGCCAAGGTAAAGACCAGTTGCCAAAGGGTGCTTGGGAATAGAAAGACATTTTGAGATTCAGCTCAGTTGGAACGGAAGAAGGAGAGCTAAGCCTGCCCTGAGTGGAATCGAAGGGAGCTGAGAGCTGAGAGCTAAGAGGAGAAGGAGAAAAAGTGCGAAATTCGAAGTGCGAAGTTGGCAGTGATGATGGTGAAGTAGTGGGAAGTTGAAAGGCAGATATATCTATCTCTACTGGGACCATCTCAGGGAAATATTGTTTCTTTGTACGCCAGATATATAGGCCGCTGCCCAGTACCAATAATAAAAGAATGGTAATAATAAAAATCTTTCTTTTCATAGAAATCAGTATTCATAAAGACTATAATCTTTAGTCACAAATACGCAAACAACTGTACTAGTTAATTTAAAAATCACCCGATAGCATTATTTTAATAAGCCAATCGGGTGACCTTCACTGATCACTTCGCATTTCGAACTTCGCACTACTTCTACATCATTCTCATACCAAAACCAAAGTAGCTCAGCACTACGCCTATAACCAAAGCAATGACTCCAGCTACTGGTAGCCACCATGATTGTTTACGGAAATACCCCAAAATACTCATAGCAGCATTGGGCAATAGCAAGAGTACCACACCACGAATCAAAGAGGCCCAACCAATAATGGTAATAATCACTGCCCAGTTCCACATCCAAACATTATGGGTACCAATCAAAATCAAACCAAAGAGGAAATGCACTATCCCCGCACCAAATAATAAGAATTGCTGCTTTCCTTTGGCTAATTCATCCACCATATCCTTGAAGTATTTCTGATTGAGCAAGATACCCAAACCAAGAACCACACACAATGGACCAAGTAAGCGTGCGATGATCATGGAATACATCATCATCATTCCCATTGCGTTACCCATCATCGGGTCCATCATGTCCATAGAATATGGCATAGAAATTGTTAAGACAAAACAAACATACCTTTTGCTCTACCATGAAAATAGCTACCTAGCATGAATCTGAAAAGACAAATTAGCTTTTTGTGCCAAAATGGCAAAACTATCACGTTCCATCGATCAATCAAATAACATCCAAAATACCATTGGGCACTTTCTGAACAGGTCCCCCGGCTATCTGGATTAGCGATTCACCTGGTCGCAGATGCTCTTTTGCACTCAAAGTGGCGAAATTAGGATGAGCTCGCGTCAGAACATGGGCTCTAGCTTTAGCTAGAATTGCAAAACCACCCTTGGCCCCTGCGTTTATTGTAGCAAGGAAATCATGAGCCTCTGAGAAACTCCCAGCCGTGCCCAATTGGCCATACCATTTTAGACGATATGCATCTTTCTTATCCCAAGAACCTCGACTATCTTTTTCTCTTTTTACATGGGTATCGAGAGCAATTCCTCGGGTTAATAACTCCAGACGCAATCGACCCAGCTGGCCTGTGACAGTTGTTATAGGCAAACTCAACGCCCTAGCCAAATCAGATACCGTTACTATCTTCCCTTGATCGGTGTGAGAAGCTAATGATGTAGCAATAGCAAATCTATCTTGATTATTATCAAATGCAGGTAGCTGGCATTGTCTTTGGATATAAAAACGAAATGGTGGTTTACCTTGTATCTTTGGTAAAGGATCGGGAGCAATAGCAGCATCTATCACATCACTAAATTCTCCTATATTACCTTCAAGATCTTCTAGCAATGCAGCTACACCCTCAGGAGGTTCTTGATTACGACTGCGCAGTATCTTAATTAATTGCTGACGATCAGTCGCCGCTAATTTTGCTAATTGTGATTTTGCCGTAGCTAGAGCAGTCAGAGCCCGCAAAAGTACATTAGCAACATGTAAGTCAGCCACTTGCTCTACAGATTTATCAGCCAGTATCGCATCTTCCAACGCCCTCTTCACCCCTTTTCTACTAAAGTCTCGAGCTTGAACTTCTCCTGCCTTATCTTCATCTTCACCAGTACTCACTGGATCTGGATCATTTAATCTATCAACTAAAGTTCTAGCCTTGACCAAATTTCAGGCATAAATAAAACCCCATCTCGCCGTCGTCAGAAAGTTGAACCACTATGTATACAATACTAGGTTTAGTTAAAATCCAGGCATGACTTAATTGTTCTGTAACTAAATAATCTTCCACTGCAACAAATCAATTTCCACCTCTATCGCTAAACAATCCGCTATATAAGTTATATGTTATGCACTGCAATTTTCCTGAGGAAGTATCATACCTTCAGGCACTGGACAGACTTTAGAAAAGATACAAGCTTGTTTAGTGATAGAATTAAGCTGTTGTTCAATCACGGCAACAGAACTATTACCATAGGTAATGAGCACTTGATCAAGATCTTTGAATTGATAGTCTTTTAAAGATGCTAGCTCCTGTTTATTGACGAAAAAGCGCAATTTTTTACTACCTTCATTTTGGTATACTTTGCCCTCGTCTGTAGTGAATGAATTATCAGTAAGGGCAAAATTAATTGCCTGAAAAAAATCCGCCCATGTCTGAACTTCTGCATGCACATGAGCAACATTACCGTTCAGATCATGCATGTGTAACGAATGAGACTGAGAGCCAGCCGCACATGTATCCGTACTGGTCATATATTTTTCTTGGCCAAAATTAAACTTCTGGCCATCAAGATAAACAGCAAAATCACTATGCACATGATACTTATGATTATCTTCAGTAACCGGAGCTTCGTACATCCAATCAGGATCCCGATCCAAATAAGCAAGTCCGAGATATAATCCACCCGCTAAAATAATCCCAATTAATAAAGGCCATACTACTTTTTTCATTCAATAGAACTTAGACATCTCGAGTGTAGCCTAAAAATTCTTCGCGTAAAAGAAGCCCTACACTATACGTAGAATTCCGTGCCAACACTCAGCAATAGTAGACATCCTAGCTCCCGGTAATAAAGCATTGTGTGGCATGTCATCCAAAAATGCCTGTTGGACATTTGGTAAAGATGCTAAGAGATCACTATCGGGGCGCTGAAAAATATTATCAGCTCGAGAGCGAATCACAGCAATACAGTGATTTCGTTCAGCTAAGTGTTCAGCTACTTTTCTTGCCTGATCAGCATTACCTGAGCGCAGCGTAATGTCGAAAAACTGTTCAGCAGCTCCCATATTTAGCCCAGTAGCCGCTATTTTGGCAAGCTCCACACCACCATAGCCACTATAAAACAAATGACTAATGGCATTGAGGCTAAAATCTAGTCCTTGAGCACCAGAAAGAACACTTTTCGCAGACGGGACGATATGAGGCGCAGTAGCCATTATATAACGACTTGTCCACAAATCTTCATGGGTGCCAATACCAGTAGGAGCCCATTGCACAAGACCACTTAATTGTACGGGATAATTTGGATCACTGATGACATCATATGCTAAATTGAACGCTTCACGAGCACCAAGAGAATGACCAGAAAGAACAAGTTTTATTTGTTTTCTACCAAAACGGCGCAGCTTTCTCAAAACTGCCAAAAGCACTTTACGATTATCGACCCTTCTCTGCTTCAGACTAATCCGTCCTCTTCCTTGAGCCAAGTCAGCACCCTCAACTGCATTGCCAGTTTGATTGATGGTGAAAAAAGCCGCATTGTATTGATCAGCCAAATCAGCCAATAATTGAATATGTTGATGAGGATCTTCATAACGACTAGTGTGCGCAAAACCAGGCAAATGTACTACTACTGTTTCAGCATCATAACCATCTTTTCCCACATATCGAATTGACCTTCTTTTCCCGGCACCAGGAACATCCAACACCCCAACATCACCTTGCAGTACCTGATAAATTATATCGCGGTTAACAGACAAGGTACCCGGAACAGCAAATCTGCCTGTAGCGCCACCTTCGGCTCGCCAGAGCTCTGTAGCAAACATGAGGTCCCCAAGACCATAAATATTTTGTTGTGATACCTGAGACGCACTGATGCTACCACGCTCCTCAAAATCAGGTGTGGTGATATCCCTTGTAAGATCAATAGACATAGAAAATTAGTCGGCAGCATATCCTACAGGAAAAAAGCGGGAAGTCAATGTTTATACGCTATGATATAATATCATTTACTCGCTAGAGCAAAAAACAATACAATTCAAATGTCCTAATAGAGTCAGTATCAGAAGCTGCTATTGTTCGATTCATGATTGCTGAATATGGGGTATTGCAGGTTCAAAATTATCAAACTTCCAATCAGCAAATACGCGAGCAATTGCTTCACGCTCATGAATTACCGCCCTTGCCAAATCCTCCGTCCACACATGCCTCTTTACTAAAAGAACTCTGAGAGCATCTGCAGTTGCTAGTCTCACATCTGCTTGGGGCATATGAGTAAGCACAGTACCGGCCCAAACCATTTCTCTGCCCCGCATCACCGCATATAACATAGAAAAATCAAAGTTCAAACCGAACCTTTCCCCCTCTTCAAGTTCTCGAACACAATTATCCTCAGATGGCAAAACAACTTTATCAATAACGCCAGCATCATCACCGGCGGCCAAAAACATTCGTCCATTGGGATGAACATAGCCTGACTTAGCAAGCAAAACTACCTTTCCCGGCGTAGTTTCAATTGTTGCTATGGCATCCTTAGGTACTTGTTCCAGTTCTCTATACATTTGATCTGTAGCGATCCAACGATCCATAAAAATAATTAAGTAACAAAAGTACTACAGTAAATAATACAAGACAAGAGAAGCGCTTATTTGCTCAATCAATCAATTCCTAATTCCTCGCTCCTCATTCCTTGAGCTCGCGAAAAGTACTACATACAAAAAAAGTTCCCAGGAATAAGACTCGATCCTTCACCACTTTTTCATTTTTTATTCGTTATTTTTTAATTTTTCGAACTCGCGTAAATATACTTAGGCAAAGAGAAGGGATGAAAAATCACGAATCAAAAATAAGACTCACTCGCAAGCAAGTTCGTGGAGCCCTTGACCAGACTTGAACTGGTGACCCCGTCCTTACCATGGACGTGCTCTACCAACTGAGCTACAAGGGCAGACGCGCAAAGCGCGAAGAATGAGGATGAGGATAAGGTGGTAATTACTTATCTCTTTCTTATCCTGACACTTATCCTTCGATCGCCTACCATATAGTCCATTACTATACTGCAGTGATATCGAAGAATTAGGATAAGGATAAGACGATCGCCGGAGCGATCGTGTGGTAGCAGGAGACGGATTTGAACCGTCGACCCCGGGCTTATGAGTCCCGTGCTCTAACCAACTGAGCTACCCTGCCATAAAAGCGGAAATACTATAGGTAAGAAGTGCTTAGTTGGCAAGAAAAGCGGTGAGAGCAATGCTGAATGATAGGAACTTAAATATTCTTGGGGGAATAATGTTTTCAGAACTACATCTGCATTAGATCCTTCGACTGCGCTCGGGATGACAACGGGAGAAAAAGTGTTGCTTGGACAGTCTTGTCAGTTTTTGCCTCATTGAACTAAAAACTGACAAGACTGTCTTCTGAACAAACTCACCTACCAGTCATCTCGACCTCGTGGAGAGATCTAATGCAGATGTAGTGCGCAAGCATCATCTGCACTAAATTATTAAGTATTTCCCGACTTTCTCAGCTAAGACAGCAATTCCCTTTTTATCACTTTAGGCATATAAAAAGATTGATATTCTTAAAAGTATGTATGCGAAATAAACTCGTAATTACTTTGGCAGCAATAGTACTAGTTTCTGGATGCACCACATCTTCACAACAAACCACCTCTTATTCCCAACCAACTAATACCAGCATAACGACCACACCGCCAATACCTCTGACAAAAACCTCCTTTACTTTGCCAAGTGATCGGCTCAACATTTATACCCTGGGCGATAGTTTAACTGCAGGAGATCGGGATGATGAAGAGCTGGGTGGCTATCCAACGAGATTAGAAGCCTTGATAAAGCCTAATAGACCTAATGTCAAAGCAGTGAATATTGGCCATTCCGGAGAAGATTCATCTGGTGTTTTAGAAAAACAACTACCACAAACTATTGCTGCTCATCCTGATTTAGTATTACTATTGATCGGTAGTAATGACATGTGGAATAATTGTTGGAATGAAAATGGCGCCCTTACTGAAACCGTAGCACACTATGAGCAAAATATTGAGCAAATTTTAACCAAGTTGACTGCTGCCAATATCAAGGTGATGCTCGGTCTAGTCGATGACCAATCAAAAAGACCAGCCGCTAGGGAAATATGCACCGCCACTAATGGTCTCACCCGCATGTCTCAAATAGCCGATGCATTTAATAGTGTATTGAGAGAACAAGCGGCTCGATATAATGCCCTTTTGGTAGACTTCTCAGCCAGCGATATTTTTACCAATCCTACAACCTTAGCTGATGATGGCAATCATCCGAATAGTAAAGGCTACGAAGTCATGGCTCAGCTTTGGTTTGAAAGCTTAAAGCATTATCTATAAACGTAAAACGCGCAAACGAATTAGCGGTACTAATACAAATCAATATTACGCGTTAGGGCAAAGTTGTTTGCAAACAGTAATATTCTAAATATAAAACTTTTGCTACTATGCTGCTAATTAGCAGCACTTCATGGAAATAATTTGCCAGCTCAGTGGACAAAAATTTATGTTATCTGAAGCCGAGCAAAGATTTTGTTTAGCGAGAGGTATTCCGCTAGCAACCATTTCACCCTCAGAAAGACTACGAGCACTTTTTGCTTATCGTAATGAGTGGATACTTTTTGAACGCAAATGTAGTAAAACTGGAAACTCTATTATTAGTTGTTATCGTCCCGACACACCATTTCCAGTCTATGGCCGAGAAGAGTGGCTAGAGCAAGATTGGGATGCTAAGGAGTATGGTCGACCCTATGATTTTTCTCGGCCGTTCTTTGAGCAGTTTCATGAATTAGCTAGCGTTGTACCCAGAATGTCACGTGTAGCTGTAAATGCTGAAAATAGTCCTTATGTGAATCTGAATCTTAATGTGAACAATTGTTATTACACCTTCAGTTGTGTGGAAAGCCAAGATTGTATGTATGGTGTACGTATCATTAATTGTCGGGACTGTGTGGACAATTCATACATTATTCACTGTGAGCTCTGTTATGAATGTGTTAATTGTCACAATTGTTACAATTTAAAATGGAGTACCAACAGCTTCAATTGTCGTGATTCAGCGTTGTTAAATGGTTGTCGCAATTGCTCAAATTGTTTCAGTTGTATCGGCCTAGAACATAAACAGTATTGTATTGAAAATGAGCAATATAGCAAAGAAGAGTATGAACGAAAGATGCAAAAGTTGCTCACTGGTAAAAGAAGTGACTTAGAACAAGCACAGAAAAAGTTTGCTCAGCAGCTGGCTAATTCTTCATATCAATATACTTCAATCGTTAACAGCGAGGATTGTTCCGGCCAATATATCGATAGTAGTCACGCTTGTTTGAACTCTTACTTTATCCGTAATTGCGATCAAATAGAAAATAGTTTCAACTTGGAAAATTGCCATGACTGCTTCAACACAGTCACATCTACTGGCAGCCAACTGATGTATATGAATATGGGCGTACGGAAAAATTCTTACAATGTACAATTCTGTTTTACCGCAGTGCAATTGGTTGATTCACAATATAGTGGTTTTATCATGGCTGAAAGTAATAATCTCTTTGGCTGTATTGGCTTCAATACGAAAGCTAGCTACTGCATTTTGAATAAGCAATATAGTAAAGACGAATATGAGGAATTGCTACCAAGAATTATTGCTCATATGAAATCCACTGGCGAATATGGCCAATGGTTTCCCTTAAAGTATAGTGATTTTCCTTACACCGATAGCATTGCTCAGGAGTTTTTCCCTATTGCCACCGAAGCAGAAGCACAAAGGCTAAACATTCCTTGGACCAATAAAAAAGCGTACCCCACAACGGAACAAACCATCCCTATTCCCGATGACATTGCTGAAGTAGACGAAAGTATCTATGAAAAAATCATGGCCGATAAAGAAAATAAAAGAGCTTTTCGTTTTCAAAAACGGGAAATTGCTTTTTATAGAAGACACAATATTCCTTTGCCTGAACATAGCTTTGAGAGCAGAAATATGAGACGATCCCAACAGTTATTACAATTGAGCAAATAAGATATGGATGGTCAGAATTATGTTTCAAGTAATCAATTTGTCAACTTTGAAGAGCCGCCAATTCAATTTACTGAAACAGCCGAAATAACAGCAGATCGAGTACCCATGGTACGAACAGCGCTGAGATCGTCATTAGCGAGAACAGCACCGTTGGCAAATCTGATTAAGACTATATGTGTAGGCGGGTTATTAGCATATATTGCTCATGACATAAGAGGCCAAAGAATGAGAGAGAGCACCAGAATAGCGCTCTCATCTCCACTCAAGGCATCAAGATAAAAATCCTATGGACTTAAGCGCTGCACATCTCTAGGAAAAAGAGCTGCTTCTTTGACATTCGCTAAATCAAAAATCTTTTGGGTAATTCTCTCTAGTCCCATCCCAAAACCACCTTCAGCAGGCATGCCATAAGCAAAAGCTTCAAGATAATCTTTTAGTCCTAGATTATTCACATCAACACCATGCTTTTTGCAGGAAGCAATCAGATCATTACTATCACTAATACGCCGTGACAGAGTAGCAATCTCCACCCCTTTGAATAATAAATCCGCACGATCAGCTACTGCTGGTTTTTCTGGGTTAATATAATGGTAAAACTTCGCGGCAGATGAAGGGAATTCAGTAATTAGCACGGCATCACTCCCCGTTTCTCTTTTCATGTATTCACAGATAAATCGTTCCTCTTGTGGTGAAGGATCAGGTTCCCCACGAAAATCTTGCCCAGTGTCCTGGAAACAAAGATCATGTAGTGCTTGGACTGTTATTTCAGGAACTTTTTCGGGAATCAATGGCTTTGAAAGTTCCGGCCAAAGATTAAGGATCGTCTGATCTTTTTGCCATAAGTTATCTATCACATAGCGTAATACTCCAATAGCTATCTCAGCAATATCTCGCCAGGAATCAATAAATCCCATTTCTACATCAATCATCACCAGTTCTGACATATGGCGACTCGTATTACTTTTTTCTGCCCGATACGCATGCGCGATTTCATATACTCGTTCAAATACACTGACCATCATTTGTTTATAGAATTGCGGTGACTGGGCAAGATAGGCCGTTCGCTCATAATACTTTACGGGAAAAACTTCAGAGCCACCTTCAGTAGGGAATCCTATCAGCTTTGGTGTCTTCATTTCCGTAAAGTCTTGCTGAGCAAAATATTCTCGCATATAGCGCAGAATACGATCTTGAGCGCTAAAGATCGCTCGCGTTTTTAGATGACGCAGGGAAACTAGCCGTTGATCAAGCATAGTATCCAACCTCACCTCTAAGTTATCTTTATGAATTTCAAAAGGTAAAGCTTTCATTACTGCACTAATGACTTGCACTTTATGAACCTGAATCTCAGGTTGCTGCTCTTTGGGTGATATAACCACCGTACCAGAAATTGCCACCACACTTTCCAAGTGTAACTTTATCAGTTCTGCCCTAAAGGATAATTCCGCTACACATTGCACAATACCTGAACGATCGCGGAGCACTACAAAGGCGACTTTACCTAAGTCACGAATAGTATGTATCCAACCAGCAACAGTTACTTCTTTCCCCACATACTGAGTCAGCTCAGTAACAAGCACACGTCCTTTCATACAAATAAATTAATAGTAACCCTTCACAATAGTCTCGAGATCTATCGTGTAAGAGCGAAAAGGAGTCGCGGTGCCATCTTACTTTCGATGAACCATTACAGTTCACCGCTTATTATCCTCAATCAAGGATTTAGTCGCTCACGGGACTTCCCGGCTAGGTTCTACGTCCCAGAGTTGATCTAGGATTTCTTCCTGCAGCTCAGCTGTGTTGGCAGCCTCAATGCTTTGACCAAAATATAACAACATTGCCTCTACTTAGCAATTATCACCTTTTCTTTCTGCCAAAATATCTCTAGCAGTCTCGGCAATATTAGCAGGTAAAGATTTAAGTGGATTACGATCTTCTTTTATAATCAATTGACTAAGAGCAGGAACTATTGATACTAGTGACGGGTAATAGAAAATGATCAGCATGATTACATGCTGTAGGAAGTTGTTCCAGATAGACATTTCTGGGGCTCTCCTTTCTGAGTGAGCTCGAACCAACTTCTCCAGTACAGATGAATCGCCATAAGCAAGTAAGACAAACTTAATGAGATCATTGCCTTCTCGTTGTGCCCAAAGTGAGTGTTTGCACAGCAATTGATCGATAATATCAACAACATCTAAAGTCTTGCGATCAAGGGGCAACGGATTACCATCATTGATAAGTTTGAAGACGGGATTTCCCTGTTCATTTAATTCTCGCGAGCAAGAAAAGTTCTGCTCATGAGCCAATCGTAATAAAGCACCAAATTCAATAATATCGTCAAACACTGCGGCCGCACCACGATTCTCTGCCCCAACTGCCAGTCGATAGAAATAGGTAAAGAGTACATCCACAAAACGCGTATCTCGATTTTGGGCAACAAAATGATCTGCTGCCGCCTCAATATAAGCAGGATGGCGCATATAGTCAGCATACATCTCATCTAACTGTTGAATAATATGCTGAAGCACCGCAACTTTAGCCTTTTCTGGCAAACGTTCACCAAAGCTAGCTCGATATCTTTTGGTAAGCCGCTGATTATTCCCTAGCCACTCTTCCACATTCACATCGCTGCCAGTGGCTATTTCGGCTGGTCTAATTGTTTGCAATCGCTGATAACTAGCACGATACAGCTGATACAATCTGGCCCGAATATGAGCAAATCTTTTTGCCCATTCGTTTCCTTCAATCGCCACTTTTCTACTAATACCAGATTGAGTTAATATATTCATCAATTCAACCCGAAAATCTTCATTTGCCCTTTCCCCTTGCTGCAAAATGTCCCTCAACACGCCACGCTGCAATACTCTCTTCCGGGAAAAGGCAATAGCACCCAAACGCAACACATCAGCATCGATAACATCCACTCCCTCTTGATAAGATATTTCAAACAGATCGACAATTTTTTCACAAAAGATCAATGGTTCGGCCATAATTACCTTAATACTAATAGTGTAATAATTATTTCTATCGGCTTATTCTGCCTATTCAGTATCTGCTAGTGCACATTCAAAGCCTGTACATAAACCAATGCTATCTGATGACTATCATTAGGAACTGGAAGCCAGGGCATTGGCACATCTACTAATCTCTGTAAGACATAGGTCGCAGCCGCTTTTCGGGTAGGAGTCCACCAATCGAAGGGTAATTCTCTCAAAGCCTCAGGATAATAGGAACAGATATCATGCAAGGCAGCCTGAATATCATGTTGTGCCCTCAATGGGTGTGGCGTAGTCCCTGGTGCTAGAAAACACAAACTCATCTCCTGATGACTAGCTATCTTTGTGTTTAGCACTTCTATCACCAAATCATATCTGGGAGCAACAGCTGAAGCAGTGCGATCTCTATAAAACATGCTATCATTTCTGCCCATAGCAATATCTAATGCACTGGGAATATCTCCCCTGTTTGGTACAGTGAAAGAAACATGCGATTCTAAACCTAAGGTCAGCACAAAGGCTTGCTCTCTTAGTGTTGGATTTCTACTATTGAGCCAAGCACGAATTTGGTTCTCATAAAGATGGGTCCATACCGGAGCAATAGCATTAAAAGGATACGCTGGACGACCACTTTGATTTTGAATAGAAGCACAATAGCTTTCATAATTGGTATCAGTAGGCCCCAAAGTTGGACCAAACTCTCTAAGAAAAGATCTTTGAATACTATTCACCCGCAGAACACGGGAACCCGGGCTTGCAGCCATTTGCGACACCAAAGTTTGCCATTCCTCAGTTACACTTTCAGCAGCCACCACGCGTTCGTTAGCGGCTGTTTGTGACATTTGCTCAAAGATTCTTTCTGTCTGTTGTCGTTGGTTACCACTATCCCTTTGCTCTAAGGCTGAAGCATCACCACTTAACTGCGAAAAAGAATCATAGGTCCGAGCTGACCGAGAAGCTCGACGAGAATATTGAGCTCTACTAGAGACTACTCGTTGGTGATCAACAGCAACAGATGGTAAAACCAAGGCTTTCTTTCTAAGATGGTCAGCTATACCCAGACTCAAGCCCGAGAGAATAATGCCAATAGCAATTCTTTTTGCTCTCTTACTATGTGGTAAAGATGCCTGCTCAGGACTTGGTTTCATTCGTTTTAAAGTGTTACTTAATTTTTTAGAGAAATAAGGTGGTATTAAGAAAATGCAACTTATGCAGAATGGCTAGCAAGTGCCTCCTCCAAAACAGCAACAATCGTTGCCTTAATGTCATCATCCATTTGCATCACAGCATCGCTGATATCCTGAAGCATTTCCTCTTTTATTGTTTCTGCAACTTCATACTGAAAGGCAATTGCCAGCATTTCTCTCAGTCTCAATGGGTCAAATTTTTTACCAGTGATCGCCCGATCTAAAAGTTTTAATGCCCGTGAACTTGGTATACTTAAAACATCTTTACCATACTTAGCTCTATAGTTCTCGAGAATTCCGGTATCCCCTCTCTTTTCATATTTCCGTGGTTCATCATCTATTATTTCCAGAGACCTTTTCATATTGCCTAGCGCCCGATAAAGGCCCTGCCTAGTAGTAGCACATTCCAGCTTTAGACCATAAAGCTCGAGAAATGTTAGTATCGACGCCCGATACGAGACAGCATTAGTAAGATGAACGGCAATAATATTCCAGAACATAGCATTTAACTGGGCACTAGCATGTGAGAAAGCTAGTCTACCCCGTAAGAATTGTTCTGAGCTAAGCTGCGGATAGAGAAGTGGCAATCTGCCTTCTACTTCGGCCACAAAATTGTCAGTAAGAAAACATGATTTCATAAAAGTGCCAAGTCGCCCACTATAATCTGATTTTGGCCAGAAAACAAGCCTACTTAAGGGCAAGACACCTAATTAGTAGCCCTTATTATTGACAAATTCCTCCAGAAGTAGACGTGGAAATAAAGGCCGCTTTTCTGCCAAAGCCTGTTGGTAAAATACAGTTGACGGAGTCAAGCCTGGTAAAGAATTAACTTCAATCAAGATAATATTGCCTGTCTTTACCTCCATAAAAGCATCCAAACGAGCGTATCCAGCAATACCAATTTTATTAGCCAACTTTTTAATGAGATCCTTTGTTTTTTGTAGAACTGACACTTTTATAATATTTGCTGGTGGTGGTGTAATATTAATACCGGTCCCCCCTTGAAACTTCTCCTCTACACTCAGCACTTCTCCTTCAGCAACCGTAATACTGGGATTCAATACTGCCAACTTTCCTTTTTTCCCCACTACGCCTACTGTAATTTCCATCCACCCACTGCGCTTTTGGTACTTCAGCTCATTGCCTTTCACGCGAATCATATCTGTCTCAATAAATTGCTCAAAGAGTAGATCCGTCATAGTGGCTGAAGGAAGCTCAATAATATCAGTCTGATTTTTGAATGTGTGCTTAGGAATAGCATTGGCCCCGATACGAATTAATTCTAGATAACAATACAATTCCTCAGCTGAATACAGATGTACTATCCCTGAAGAGCAGCCATCACTACGCGGCTTCACAATTAGCGTTTTACTTTTTAATTCCTGACCCAACTTTTTCCACAATTGTTTACATTGTTTGACCCTCAGATTTAGCAAATCAGCAACAGCCATAACTTTTTTTTCTGCTGTTTGCACACCAGGAATTGCTAACTTCTTCACCAATTCTCCAGTCGCCCATTTATCCATACATAAAGCTGATACCTTTTTATCTGAACCATTGTAGCTAGTACCAATCATAGTTAATACTGACTGCAAAGTACCGTCTTCGCCCATACCACCATGTAAGGCCAAAAAAACAAAAGGTGCTTGGGCAATAAATTGGTCTAAGGTAAGTCTTTTGGGCAACTCATGAATATCCAAATCCACTTCATCTGAAGCTAAACGCATCTGAACCTTTTTTTCTAAAGTTAAGAGTCTCTCCTGATTCACCGCGGCATTTTCACAATTTGCCTGAATCTCCTCTACTGTATGATTGAGACTAAAAGCATAAGGTAACTGCCAGACATGATTTTCAGTATCCAGTAAGAATGGACTAGGTTGATACCGCTGTGATTCTCGCAGCTTGAGCCAAACATTAGTACCACTCATCAGTGACACTTGTCTTTCCGAAGTCTGACCGCCAAACAATACATGTATCAGCTTCCGCTTTTTCTTGCTTACTTGATGACTTTTTTGGGGAAAAGCAATTTGATAACGAGCACAGGCATGCTTCACAATATGACGTAATACGCCTTTGTGACTTAAACCAATGCGCGACGATTGCTGAAACAAAAAGCTATTTTGTTCCATACCACTAATGGGGTTGAAATCAGAAAACCAAATATTACCGTCATCCATTACCCAGCCATCAAAACGAGCAAAATCTCGCATGCCGAAAAGAGAAAAGAGCTGCTCTGCCTGTACTTGAATCTTTTCGATCATATCCTGACTAAAGCGGGGCGGACAATGATAAGTAACTTGTCTGGTCGGTAAATACTTTTTGCGAAAATCAAAAATTTGATGCTCAGTATAATCTGTCTCAATTTCTGTAGGCAGCACAGCCACTGGTAAGCCAAAACGATTTTGTAAAATAATTACGGTAAATTCATTACCAGTAGCAAATGGTTCAATCACTACACGCGTATCCATTCTTTTACTAAAAATACCCTCTGCTTTCTCCAAAGCTTCTTCTACAGTATTCACGGAAAAAACCCCAATGCTTGATCCACCTGAAGCTGGCTTCACCACAGCTCGCTTAATTTTATACTTAGCAAAGAAATCTTGTAGTAAACGTTTATGATCTTTGTGAAAGATTTTGAGCACTATGGAAGGCAAAGTGAAAAAGCCTTGAGCAGCAATAAACTCATTAGCAATATATTTGTCAAAAACACGCCGACAGACATCACTTTCTGTACCCACAAAAGGAATGTGATGTTTCTCTAAAAACCTTTGTATCGTGCCATCCTCACCAAAGGCACCATGGATAGCAGGGAAAACTATATCGACATTTTGCAAACTTTTAACTAATTCCTTTTCCGAAAGAGCTTTAGCGGTATGATGAAGCTTAAAATCAAAGTCAGAAGGAGTATTGGAATACAATTGAGCACAAGAAATCTGATAAGCATTCTTTTTATGATCAAAGTAAAAAGGCATAATTTCAATATCTTTGGCACTCAAATGATCTAATATCGACCGCGCTGAATTAAGCGATATACCACGTTCGAGCGAAGGGCCACCGCACAAAAGACCAACTTTCATGTGAACAGGCTTAAAGCTATCTGATAGTAGTGAATTTAGACAAAAAAGTCACACTTTGCAGAAAAACCAAGAAAAAGCCAGCAAAAGTAAAACTTTACTGCAAAAGCTAGAAGCTCACAACAACTTTACCAGCGCACTTACATCCTGTTATATTCTCGTTACTCAATTGCAATCATGATACAGCAAATTTGTCGGATAACAGGCAAAAGTTTTACCATTTCTGAAAAAGAAGCGCAGTATTGTAAAGAGCACAATATCCCCTTCCCCACACTTTGTCCGGAAGAAAGAAAACATCGCATGTACAGTTTTTCCAATGCTGTTTTTCTCTATACCACCCAATGCGCCTTTTCCGGAAAAAGTATTTTAAGCTGTATTCCTCCAGAAAAAGGTTTTACTATTTATGACATCGAGATTTGGCAATCAGACAAATGGGACCCAATAAGTTATGGTAGAGAGATAGATTGGAACCGCCCTTTTCTAGAACAAATGGCAGAATTACAAAGGGCTGTGCCTGTGCCTAATTTAATTGTCGATAAAGCCAGTATCGAGAACAGTGACTATTGCAATGGTGTTGGCTACATCAAAAACTGTTATTTGCTGATTATCGGCTCAGAAAATGAAGAGTGTTATTTTTCTTCCGGCCTCATTCGCTGCAAGAATGTAATAGATACAGTTTGGGGAACAGATTGTGAGCTTTGTTATGATAGTTATCACATTACCAATTGTTACAATGTTCGTCACGCTGAGCAAAGTGCTAATTGCTCAGACTCAAGCTTTCTCTATAATTGCCGTGGTTTAAAAAATTGTTTTGGCTGCATCAATCTGAGGAATAAAGAATACTGTTGGTATAATGAACAAAAGACCGAAGCTGAATTCAGAAAGCTGAAAGCTGAATTTAAATCAGGTAGCTTCCAAGCAGTAGCAGAAGAAAAGCAAAAATTTGCCAAGTTTAAGAAGCAATTTCCTATTAAATATATATTAGGTAGTCAGAATGAAAATTCTACGGGAGATGAATTGAATAATACCCAGAATTGTCAGGACTGCTATTTCGTGAATAAATCGCAAGATATTGAGCATGGAGTACAATTGAATGTCGCTAAAGATAGTATTGATTTTCTAGGCTTCGGTAATAATGCTGAGCTGATTTATCGTTGTATGAGTGTCGGTCAAAACGCTTATAATATTAAGTTTTGCTTGCACACTTGGAATAATATTCGGGATTTAGAATATTGTATTTATACTGCTGGCTCTAGCAATTGCTTCGGTTGTATAGGATTGAAGCGTAAGGAATATTGCATTCTCAATAAACAATATAGTAAGGAAGAATACTTCGATCTAACTGCGAAAATAAGAGAGCATATGAGAAAAAACAATACATATGGTGAGTTTTTTCCACCCAGCATGAGCTATTGTCATTACAACGAATCCGAAGGAATGACTTATTGTCCCCTAACCAGAGAAGAAGCCTCAGCTCGAGGCTTTTCTTGGGCAGAAGAAAAACTTACAGTGCCGCCTACTCACTCTGATTTACCTGACAACATTGCACAAGCCACTGATGAAGTCTTAACAAAGGCACATGCATGTATAAAAACCGGTAAACCATATCGCTTAATCAAACAAGAATTAGATACCTATCGTGAGCGCAAAATTCCTCTACCACAAGTAGCACCCTTAGAAAGAATCAAAGAAAAGCTATACCGCAATAAAATACTGCCTTTGAAGAATATTCAATGTTGTAAGTGTGGAATAAGTTTAACTAGCGTGCATAATCCAGCAGAAGAATTAGTTTATTGCGAGCAGTGTTTTGAGAATAGCCTGAGCTGAAATCTCCCCCCTTCATCTTGAGATGAAAGTTTAAAAGCTAGAATCTAAAATCTAAATTAAAGCGGCGAGTATCGAAAGACCTTCCAGCATATAGTTGGAAGTGTTATGAATATTCAATCAAAGAAGCTGGCTTACTTGCTTTCGTCAAAGCACATTATTTACCGAGACCAGAAACGGCAGGATCCTTCCCATCGATAACACTCGGGGCAGGCACCTGCGCTGCGCTTTGTTTAGGATGAAAAGCAGGTAGATAAATGACGAACATCGGGACAAGCCTCAAAGAATTCTTGTTACTTCTAATAAATACATATACTCTTCTTCCGTCTCTAAATTCGTAACTTGGAATTTTATGCAATGCCGTCAATGCCAAGCTCATTATTTAGTTAGCAGTGAAGATCTCGCATTTTATGAAAGCATGTCACCAACTTTTGCTGGCAAAAAGTATCCTATACCTAACCCGACACTTTGCCCTCCATGCCGCCGCCAGAGAAGACTTTCCTTTCGTAATGAAAACAAACTCTACTCTAGAAAATGTGATCAATGCCAAAAAGACATTATTTCTATTTACTCGCCAGATAAAGAACAAGCTGTCTATTGTATGAAGTGCTGGTGGTCAGAAAAGCATGTACCCACTGACTTTGGCCGCGATTATGATTTTAACCGACCTTTTTTTGTCCAATTAACTGAATTATTGAAAAAGACTCCCCTCCCTAATCTAATCGCTACTCCTGATGCTGAAGAAAGCAATTGCGCTTATGTGAATTGTGCTGGTCACAACAATAATTGTTATATGATCTTTGATGCTGACCATAGTGAAGATTCTCTCTATAGCAATGCTATCAAGGCCAGCAAAAATACGATTGATTGCTCTTATATCCAGATGTCTGAGCTTTGTTATCAATGTGTAGATTGTACACAATGTTACAATCTCCTTTATAGCCAAGATTGTGCCAATTGTCGCGACAGTTATTTTTTGAAAAATTGCATTAGCTGTAATCATTGTATTCTCTGTGTCAATTTACAGCATAAAGAATATTGCATTATGAATCAGCAATATTCAAAAGAAGACTATGAACAATATGTAGCAAAGCTCAACTTGGGTAATCGTGATAGCATTCCTGCTTTATACGCAAAGCTCAAAGGTTTCGCCAAAGAGCACGCCAACAAGTTTTTTCATGGCCATCAAGCAGAAAATAGCAGTGGAGACTATCTATATAATGTCAAAAATTGCAGACACTGCTTCATGACTACTAAAGGTGAAGATCTCACCTACTGTGACTCCTTAATTGATGCTCGTCATTCTTGTGATATTTCTTCTTTCGGTGAGAATATGGAGCGCTGCTATGAATCAAATGCAATCGGCGACAATGTCTATGAAGTGTTTTTTTCTCAACTATGCGCTGGTAATATACGTAATGTCTATTTCAATTTAGGTTCGAGAAACAGCCATGACTGTTTTGGCTGTATCGCACTTAAGAGCAATGAATACTGCATTCTGAACAAACAATATAGCAAAGACGACTATGAAAAAATGGTGGCACGAATCATTGAACATATGTTGAGTACTGGTGGCTGGGGTGAAGGATTACCAATGTTTATGTCACCTTTTGGTTATAATGAAAGCATGGCCAATATATTTTTCCCCTTAACAAAAGAAGCAGCAAGCAAATTAGGCGCTAAATGGAAAGATGAAGTAGCTAATACTTCCTCTGCAGCACCAGTTACTGTGCCCGCTGATATTAAAGTAGTTACTGATACAATTATTAACGAAGTACTCACCTGCAGCAGCTGTCAGAAAAAGTACAAATTGGTAAAACAGGAATTACAATACTATCGAGACCACAATGTACCAGTGCCGATAAATTGCTTTGATTGCCGTTATCGTATGCGTTTAAGCATGCGAAATCCACAAAAACTTTGGGATAGTCACTGTCAAAAATGTGGCGTTAATTTTGAAACTAGTTATGATCCAGCCAAGGAAGATCTGGTATATTGTGAAAAGTGCTACTTGGAAAATGTACATTAAGGGCATTGGCTTAAGCAAGAATTGTTGGTATCATTAGATGATACACAAATTAAAATCACCGTATGGCACTTGAGAATGTTGGTCATAGACCAAATGATAGCGGAGAACAGAGTTTAAAATTACAGCCAGAACTTCGAGCAATAAATGCTGAGATTAGAGCCCAAGCTGCAGATGCACTTACAACAGCCCGAAGTGAATTGGCCCGAATGATTGGGGAAGGAGGCCCCTCTTCTCAACGAGACCGAGTAGGCTCTGGCACTGATCTGCGTGCAACTCCAATGACAGATGCAGAGTTGGCAAGCATGGCGAAAGCATGGTTTTTAGAACGATATATTCCACTACGTGACAATACCACTAGAACAGCAACCTTAGAACAACTTCCTGACGCAATCCTGCCTTTATTAGAACGATTCATTGCTGCTCAGACCCCATCTAGTGGCACAAAAGATCGCATTGTATCAGCTAGTGATATGGCTAGAACGGCAACAAAGCTAACCTTAGCCTTGAAGAAAGATGTGGGAGAGCTAATGGGAGAGGACCAACAACGACAGGCAAGAATCTCGAGACATCTCCGAGAAGTAGTAGACTATCAAATCACAACTGATAGCAAAAAAGAAGTTTCCCTAGCTTTCGAGCGATTAAATAAACTATTGGGCAAACTAAAAGTATCAGCTCCCGAGATGGCTCAAAGACAGAAAATATTGCTTAGTCTCTTTCCTACTATTAATGATTTTAAAGGTATTATTTCACGCCTAGAAAAGCTTGCTCCAGAATCGGCTGAATACAAAGCAGCAGTAGCGACAGAGATTGAGCAATTAATGTCCATTTTACTGCCGAAGTTATATCTATTGGCTGCTACAAACAGCACAGGGAAAAAGCTCTTGGAAGACAATGGCAAGGGCTATTCTGTATCACAATATATAGAATCTATAGCTAAACATTTAGCTTTGGCTATTTTTCATGCACCCAAAACGGATGAATTAGATATTATTGAGATACCAGAAGCCTCAGATGAAGAACCCAAGCCGCGACAAATTCGAAGCCACCTTCGTGCACCAACAATGACTGGCCCTGTTTATACCCCACCAATACCACCGGAGGCCTTAAAAACAGGTAATGCTCATAATAAGAAAGTTGACCGAGCCGCAACCATATCAGGACCTATATATAAGGCACCTCCACCACTTCCGCCCGAAGCCTTGAAGCAACAGGGCAGACTACAGCCAACACAAAAATTACCAACTTACCAAGCAATCGTTGCTCAAGCTGGTCATCTAACAAATACCCCAATTATTAGAGCAACTCCGCCAGCTCTCGGACGAACACCAGTTAAACGTAATCGCTCAGCCATTGCCGCAACAGCAGTAGCGGCAGCGGCAGCATTTGCTGCGATAGGACGCACTCCTCACTCTACTCCCTCACAAGCCGCTGAACATTCCACCGTAACTAGACCAATACAAAGTTTAGCGCCGACACCTCCACCAAGTACTCCTGATATGGCATTTACACCTGAAAATTCTCCAAGCTCCAGTACTTTTCCTGAAGTTGCCTTCAACAGTCCTATTGCTATGGAGTTACGCAAAAGCTTAGAAGCAAGAGCAGCGGAAGAATATCTTGCGCATTGGATTGATCCTAATAGACCAGATCGTCTTCGTCTCCGAGAAAGCATTCGCTTATTACGTGATGGTGTAATACACAAAATGTTAGCTGAACATCCGCGTATCGCAAATTTGCACTCTAGTCGCAATGGACACCCTTTGACACTAAAAATTGAACACACTGACACTCCTGGCGTATTTTTCATTAAAGTGAAAGATATGAGTAATAATAGCGAAGTATTTTCTGAAGAAGTGGTCATTAATGTCAGCCCAACAGAATTAGTGGCTCAGAGAATGCGCTTTGAAGCAAATCAAGCTGCCCAGCAAAGAGCAAGACAACCTAATATAGATCTTTTTCGATAGCGTTTAACCGCTTTTCTATCCAGAGCTGATATACTATGCTTCATATAGTACTCAGCTCTTTTTGATATGCCATCTTGCTCCCAATGCAGTGTTAGCTTCACCATCAGCGAATATGACAAAAAGTTCTATACTCAATTTATTTCTTGTCCCCAAAAAACGATTATTCCTCAGCCGGAAGCTTGTCCAGATTGTCGTAGACAAAGAAGATTAGCTTTTCGCAATGAAAGTAATTTGTACCAAAGAAAATGCGATCTCTGTAAAAAAGAGATAATCAGTATCTACTCGGCCAAAAAGGAGTTTCCAGTATATTGCAGTTCTTGTTTTTGGAGTGATCAGTGGACACCTTTTACCTATGGCAAAGAATTCGACTTTTTTCGTCCTTTCTTTGAACAATTTAAAGAACTTTTTGATGCTGTGCCAAAGTTAAGCTTGATTTTAGCTGACAATGAAAATAGTGAATACAATAATAGCTGTGCCAATCTCAAGAATTGTTATTTATGTTTTGATGGCGGTTTCGCTCAAGACTGTTACTATGGCGAAACATTCGATTATGTTCGGAATTGCGTAAACTTTTTGTGCTTACAACATTGCGAGCTTTGTTTTGCATGTATTAATTGTAGTAATTGCTATCATCTTTTCTATTCTCATTTCTGCCAAAATTGTTCAGATTCTTATTTTCTGCTTGATTGTATTGGCTGTAAAAATTGTTTCGGCTGCGCGAATCTCAAACAAAAGGAATATTGTTGGTTTAATGAACAACTGACCAAAGAAGAATTCGAAATGCGCAGTGCGAAGTTAGAAATGGGAAGCTTCAAAGCAGTAGAAGAGATGCACCAAAAAGTACTGGAATTTTGGCGGTCACAGCCTAAAAGAGCCTATCGAGGCAACATGAGTGAAAATGTCACCGGAGATAATATCAACAATTGCACGAATAGCTTTGCTAATTTTGATTGTAATAATTTACAAGATTGCAATTATTGTAATCAGGTGGTACTACCGGCCAAAGATTGTCAGGATATAGACAAATGGGGAGACAATATAGAATTGTGCTATAACAGTTCCGGAGTTGGTAACGGTGGCCAAAATGTAATAGCCAGTTACTATAGTGCATTCAATGCTAGTAATATATTCCATTCAGCTTACTGCTGGTTTAGCTGTAGTAACTTGTTTGGCTGTGTGGGGCTCAATAGACAAAAACAATACTGCATTTTGAACAAGCAATACTCTCAGGAAGCATATGAGAAGCTCATTAAGCAGATTATAGAGCACATGCAAATAAGTAAGGAGTGGACTGAATTTTTTCCTCCTCAACTATCTGCTTTTGGTTACAATGAATCCGTAGCTCAAGAATACTATCCCCTCAATAAGGATCAGGCCCTAGCTCAAGGCTTCAAATGGTCTGATGAAGAGCAAAACTTAGCACTACCCCACAACTCACAGTCAGCCGCAAATTTAGCAGACAATATCAAAGATGTTACGGATGACATCCTCAACACAGCTGTTATTTGTAAGGAAACGCAAAAGTTGTTTCGCATCACCAAAGCCGAATTACAATTTTATCGTGCTCATAATATTCCATTACCCCGTACCCATCCCAAGATACGCAATGCGTTTTTAAAAGCACAAAAGAATCCTCGCAAACTTTGGCAAAGACGGTGTGACAAATGTGGGCAAGAAATCAGCAGCAGCTATTCTCCTAATAGAAAAGAATTAGTATATTGCGAAAAATGTTACACAGCAGAATTTTAGAAGTAATTGCAGCTTCACCCATGTTAAAAGCGCTACACAGAATATTTAGTAAAAACAAGCACAATTACTTTCTAGAAAATACCAAGTTCACCCCTTTGGCAGAAGTGACCATATTCATTGCTATCATTTCTGCTCTCTTTGCGGGCATTTATATCCTAGAGTTTTTCTTTCAATTGAGTACATTGATTCAATTTCTTTCTGATATTGCCAGCCCAATCAAGATTTCACCAGTAGAGGAATTAGGTAGCACGTCACGACATATCAATAGTCTTTTCTTCATTAATATCAGCCTTTATTTAGGCTGGTTATTTTTTGCCTATCAAAATCTTTACTCATTAGGATTCAAAACTACTAGCACACCAAGAAATGTAGTGCTAGAGAATCTCATCCCAGTAATTAATTTGCGAGGAATATATGTATATTTAAAAGAGATCTGGCTAAACACAGTAGATAGTACACAATGGGTACTAATTAAAGCATGGTGGTTTACTGCATTACTTCTAACGGCATTAAAACTAATTGGCGGTTTCAATGCTCTCAAAGTATTGAGAACACTATCCAACTATGAGACTCAACATCTCGAAAGATATTATGAGATCGTAACCATGTTGGTACTCAGCTGTACAATACTATTACTATCTGCATTATTCTTTGTTATTACAATCAGAATTGTAATCAAAGTAACAACATTACAAAGAAAGCGATCTCAAGTACCAAACCTACCAGTAAGCCTCGACACAAACACTATTACCGATAAAAAGTTAGCAAACAAAAAATCATTATCAATTATCAGTAAAATTATATTCTTAGTCATTGCACTACTTATTTTGACTCCCTTGCTCATTGCTTTTCACATGGTGTTTCAAGCTCTATCAGAAAAAGCTATTAGTCAATTCTAAGTAATAATTATGGAAAAAATCTGTAAAATCACCGGCAAGCCTTTTACTATCTCCAAGGCCGAACAGGAATATTGTCGAAGTAATGACCTTCCTCTTCCTACTATTGCTCCTTATGAGCGCTTGCGACAAATGTTTTACTTTTATAATCCGAGCTTTCTTTATAATGGAATATGTTCTTTCTCTGGCAAGCCCATGCTCAGTATTGTCCCTCCTGATAAGGGATTCAAAGTGTACGATATTGGCACTTGGATGGATGATACCGCTTGGGATCCTATGAGTTATGGTCGAGATTTTGATTTTTCGCGACCATTTTTTGCCCAGTTTGCCGAACTTATGAAAGAAGTTCCTATTCCTAGCCGTTCCGTTGTTCTTTCCACCATGGAAAACAGCGACTATACCAATGGTGTCAGTCAGGTAAAAAATTGTTATTTAATCTTCGATTGTGATGTGGGCGAAGATTGTTATTTCTCCTATCAAATGCAACGAGTAAAAAACATCATTGATTCCATTAATGTCCGGGACTCGGAGCTTTGTTATGGCTGCAAACACATTAAAGACTGCTATAATTTACGATTTTGTGAAAATTGCGTCCATTGCTCCGATGCTACTTTTCTTTTTAATTGCCGCAATGTCCGTAACTCTTATGGATCTACAAATTTAAGTAATAAAGAATATTGTTGGTTCAATGAACAATTAACTAAAGAAGAGTTCGAAATACGCAGCGCGAAACTGAATTTGGGAAGTAGAAAGGAGTTAACACGAGCAAGGGAAGAGTTTGAGATCTTTAAAAAGGCTGCTTTCCTCAAAGCCGTGAATGGTCAATCTAATGAGAATTGTAGCGGTGATTATCTTAATGAATGCAAAAAGTGTACTGACACTTTTTTCTCAACCCAAGCTGAAGACTGTGAATACTGTGTCCAAGCAAATGGTGGCAAAAATTGTTATTTTTATACCACCTTCGGAAACAATGTTGAATTGGTCTACAACAGTGCTGTCTGTGGCCACAATGTCTACAATGTAAAATTTTGCTTAGGCAGCTTTGTCAATGTCCGAGATCTTGAATACTGCATGCATGTTGGCTTTGGTGCCAATAATTGTTTTGGCTGTATCGGTTTAAGAAAAAAACAGTATTGCATCTTCAATAAACAGTATCCAAAAGAAGCATACTTTGAACTGTTAAAACGCATCAAGAACCATATGGTACTCACTGGTGAGTATGGTCAATTTTTCCCCTCAGAACTCTCCCCTTTCCACTACAATAAATCTGAAGCGTCGCTTTTCTTTCCACTCACTCGAGAAGAAGCCTTGGCGAGAGAACTGAGCTGGGAAGATGAAATCATTGAAGAGTTTTCTACTGATTACATCATTCCCGATGACATTCGTGAAGTACCAGACAGCATACTTGAGCAAACTCTTAAATGTAGTGTTAGCGGTAAAAAGTATCGTATTATCAAACAAGAATTAGCGCTTTATCGCCATTGGCAAGTACCAATTCCGCTTATTGCTCCATTAGAAAGAATTAAGATTTCTTGCCAAGCCTTACGTCTACAAACAATAATTGAAAGACCTTGCTCACACTGCCATAAATCAATTAGAACTGCTTATAACAATCCTGAACAGAGTGTTCTTTGTGAAGAGTGCTATTCTAAGGCAATGATCTAACAATTCTCCCCACAACTATAGTCAGTCTAATAACCTTCTAGCAGCAGTGAGATAAGCTTCACTATTTCTTCTAAAACCAACTTTAATGATAAACACCTCCACCTGTTGTTCCTTCACAGAATAAATCACTCGATAATCTCCCACCTTTAGTGCCCACATATTTTTCAAACCATACTTTAATGACTTGCCATAGTGCTTAGGAGCAAAAGGCAGCTTTTTCATAATAGCTTTAAATATTCTCTTTTGGGTGGTCTTATCTAAAACACTTAAATCTTCTTTCCATACTAACTCATGAAAAGTAATCTGGTATTGCATAATCAAGAAAAGATAAGAGCCTGCATTTGCTCAGCAGAGATTTTCTTTCCCTTCTTTTTTAATCTTTCCTTGGCTAGTATGGCCAGAATAATATCCTCTAACACTTCAAGCTTCTTTTCTTTTTGTTCATAACTTTCAAAGCTTTCCATCACCCCAATAGGTTTTCCTTTTTGAGTCACTATTACTCTTTTCCCCTCAAGAGCCTTAAAAACCTTCCCCCCTTCACTTCGTAATTCACTAGTACCAACAATCACCGCACCATCTGTTGTATACATACTAATACAGTTAAATATACAATTAGTATTATAGCACAAACGTTGACCGTAACATAATTACCAATCTCGATTGTGCTCGTTACTAGAAAAAAGTAGACTCAATTCAGAAATCTTCCTCTATGCAAAAAAAATTCCTGATCGGTTTTGCCTTGGTATTTTCTGTAGGAGTCTTCGCACCTGGTTACCTGGTGTACTATATGAAGACAAATCCAGCATCAATCCCCACTCTCATACCATATTTCATTTTTGGTTTCCCCATATTGATATTTGTCTTAGTAATTGGCTTCAATATTTGGTTCCGTAAAGGCATGAGTCCCAGTAATAAGCAAAATAGCTACCTGCTACAAAACGGGGAAAAAGCCTCAGCAAAAATTCTCACCGTCGAGGATACCGGTATTACTCTTGATCGCCTTTACCTGGTCATTCGAATCACTATGCAAGTAATGCCTACTGGTCGAAACCCTTTCTCTAGTATCTTAGAAATACCAGTGTCTCGAGTCCAAATCCCAAGGCCTGGAGATATGGTGCAAGTACTATTTGATCCTCAAAATCCTCAGAGCATTATGCTTACTCAATAGCTAACTATTTTTATGGAAAAAACTTGCATCAAATGTAAGCAAATATTTCCTATTAGTGAAGCTGACTTAGCTATGTATGCGAAGTTGTCTCCCCAGGTAGGCAGTAAAGTTCTGGCTATACCCACTCCCACCTTGTGTAGACTATGTCGCTTACAAAGGCGCTTAGCCTACCGAAATGAACGCAACTTCTATCCCCGAAAATGCAGCGCCACTGGAGAGGATATTATTGCTATCTACAATGAAACAGCAAAATTCCCTGTCTACAATCAGAAAACATGGTGGGGAGATAGCTGGGATCCTAAAGCTTTTGGTCGTGACTTTGATTTCAGCCGTCCCCTTTTCGATCAATTAGCGGAACAACGCGATCAAGTCCCTCGTTTGGCATTACTATCATATACGTCAGAAAACTCCACCTATACCAATCATTCTGGAGACAATAAAAACTGCTATCTTTCTACTATTGTTTGGGAGTGTGAAGATGTTTATTTCGGTAGAAAGGTATTCAACTCACGACTAGTTTTTGACTCCACCTTTATCATCCACAATGGCCAAATTCTCTATCAGTGTTGCTGGGGAGAAAACCTCTACAATTGCCAGTTCACAAATTTTTGTAATAATTCTTCAAATTTAAAGTTTTGTCATAACTGCAAAAGTAGCAAGGATTGTTTTATGAGTAGTAATCTCCGAAATAAACAATATGTCTTTGTTAATGAACAATTGTCAAAAGAAGCCTACGAAACCAAGTTAGCGACCATAGACTTGGGTAGTAGAAAAGTATTGGACAAATATCAAGCTGAATTTACTAAGTTGTGTGAAACCACAATCAAACAGGCGCAACATATTGATAAATGTGAAAATGCCACTGGTGATTATTTATTGGAGTGCAAAGATATGCACATGTGTTTCTGTGGTTATCGGGCTGAAAGTTGTCGCTATTGCATTGAATATGATGGTGCCGGAGGAATGAAAATGGTTAGGGATTGTATGGATGCCTATGGCTTTGGCGAAAGTGAATTATTATATGAAGTACAAGGCCAATCGAATGGTTATAACAACAAGTTTTGTTCACTCTCTTTCAACGTAGCGGACTCGCTCTACTTAGACATGTGCTTTGGAGTAAAAAATTGCTTTGGCTGTGTGGGACTCCACAATAAAGAACAGTACTGCATTTTAAACAAACAGTATTCTAAAGAGGAGTATGAACAACTAGTACCTAAAATTGTTGATCAATTAATTGCGAATGGCGAATGGGGTGAATTCTTTCCTGCTCGTATTTCCCCATTTGGTTACAATGAAAGTGATGCAAAAAACTTCTTTCCCTTGACTAAGGAAAAAGCTCGTGAACAAGGCTTCCACTGGAGTGATTATGTTACTCCTACTCCAAGTATCAAAACTATTTCAGCGAGTGAGTTACCTGATAATATCAAGGATACAGATACAAGCATTCTCAACGTCGCTATTGAATGCTCAGTGAGCAAAAAACCATTCCGTATTCTTAAACAAGAGTTAGATTTCTATCAACAAAATAATATTGCTCTACCTCAGAAACATCCCGAAGTACGTTATACCGAACGCATTGCCGCCATTAATTTACCGTATCTCTACGATGGCCAATGTTCTAGCTGTCAAAAAGCATTAGCAACGAGTTATTCGCCAGAGAAACAAAACAATCTTTACTGCCAAGTTTGTTACGAAAAGATGCTGTACTAATTGAATTCTATGAATAAACAGTGTGTCAAATGTAGCAACACATTCATGATCACTGAAATTGAAAAGGAAATCCTTCACAAGCTCTCACCGCAAATAGGCGGCAAAGTATATTCTTTGCCATTACCGACATTTTGCCCAGCTTGTAGATTGCAGAGACGATTTGTTTATCGCAATGAACGCCATTTTTATTCTCGGCTTTGTAGTTTTACTAAAGAACCGATTATTTCTATTTATAATGAAACAGTACCCTTCCCCGTCTACAATCAAGACATTTGGTGGAGTGACAGCTGGGATCCCAAAAGTTACAGCAGAGATTTTGATTACAGTCGTTCCTTTTTTGATCAGTGGCAAGAATTACGTGGTGTAGTTCCGAGAATAGCATTATTATCTAAAAATTCAGAGAATTCTGCTTATTCCAATCATGCCGGTAACAATAAAGACTGCTATCTTTCGACTATAGTTTTTAACTGTGAAAATGTTTACTTCTCTCGCAAGGTTTTGAGCTCACAGCAAATCTTTGATTCTAGTTTTATTCTCAAAAAAGGCGAAATCTTATACCAATGCTTATGGGGTGAGGCCTTATATCATTGCATCTATTGCCTGTTCTGCACCAATTCTTCGGACCTGCTTTTTTGCTATGATTGCAAAAGCTGCAAAGACTGTTTCATGAGTAGTAATCTGCGCAATAAACAATATGTTTTTTGCAATCAGCAATGCAACAAGGAAGAATATGAAGCCAAGTTAGCATTCATTGATACTGGAAGCTTCAGCAAATTGGAAAGCTGCTTGCAAATGTTTCAGGACCTTTGCCAAAAAGCAATTAGACCAGCATTAAAAATTGAAAAGTCGGAAAATACGACCGGAGATTATTTATCAGAATGCAAAGACGTGCAAAATTGTTATTATGCCTATAAAGGAGAAAGTTGTTTCCACTGTATGGACTTCGATGCCACTATGAGCCATAAAATCAATAAGGATTGTATGGATTGTTATGGTTTTGGCAGCTCAGAATTACTTTATGAAGTCCAAGCTCAAGCCAATGGTTACAATAATAAGTTTTGTTCATTATCCTATGATGTTTCAGACTGTCTTTATGTCGATATGTGTTTCAATATTAAAAACTGTTTCGGCTGTGTCGGCTTACATGCCAAAGAAGAATATTGCGTTTTAAATAAGCAATACACTAAAGAGGAGTATGAAACATTGGTACCAAAAATCATTAACCATATGCGAACAACCAACGAATGGGGAGAGTTTTTCCCCAGCAGTACTTCACCATTTGGCTATAATGAAACCAATGCCCAAGTTTTCTTTCCTTTAGATAAACATAGCGCGCTTAGCCAAGGTTTCTTCTGGAGTGATTATGCAATCCCACCACTGGAAGTAGAAACTATCGCCACTGACCAATTACCAGATCATGTCCGAGATACTCCAGATAGTATTCTCACTAAGGCAATTGAGTGCGAAGTAAGCAAGAAGCCTTTCCGCCTTTTGAAACAAGAACTAGCTTTTTATCGGCAAAATAATATTGCCTTACCCAGAAAACATCCTGACATTCGTTACCAAGAACGGATGAAAAACTTAAATTTACCATTTCTTTATCAAGCACTTTGTCACCAGTGTCAAAAAGAGATTGATACCAGCTACCCACCTTCAGAACAGCATAATATTTATTGTCAGACATGTTACGAAAAAGCTTTGTATTAAATTTTGTCACCAACTATTGAACAGACAAAGGCAAATCTCTACACTAAAAGCAACTATCCATTGTGATGTCGACAATATGTAGCAATTGTCAAAATACGTTTCTTATTAGCGAAAGTGACCAAGCATTTTATCAGAAAATTGCTCCTTTTTTTGCTGGTCAAAGTTATCCAATCCCTCCGCCCACCCTCTGTCCTACTTGTCGTCAGCAAAGACGGCTGGCCACTAGAAATGATGACACGCTTTATAATCGTAACTGTTCAAAGTGTCACAAAAGCATCATTTCTATTTACCCAGAAGTAAAAGAATATCCTGTATATTGCAGCGCTTGTTGGTGGTCAGATCAGTGGGACGCTGGAGATCATTATGAAGAATACAATTTTAGTAAAAGCTTTTTCCCCCAATTCGAATCATTAAGAGCAAAAGTTCCACGCTTAGGGTTGATCAATAGAAATGCCGAAAATAGTGAATATACTCATTACACTTCTCATAATAAAAACTGTTATCTCATTTTTAATGCTGATGATAATCAAGATTGCTATTACTCTCACTCATTAGATGCTTGTCGCGATTGTATAGACATGTATTGGTCAGGAAGATCAGAACTATGCTATGAGGGAATCTCAGTTGGAGCCAGTTACAATAGCCAGTTTTGTACTCATGTAGAAAATATGAGTGACTGCTATTTTTGTTATGACTGCAAAGATTGTCATCATTGTTTTGGCTGCTTCAGCTTAGATCACAAAGAATATCATATTTATAATCAGCCTTATTCAAAGGAAGAATATGAAGAAGGAATACAAACTATTAGAAAACAGAAAAAAAGTCACACAGGCCTGATGGCTCTCAAAAAAGAGGTGGCACAGTTTTTTCTTACCTTACCCCATCAATACGCCACTATTACTAATTGTGAAAATTGCACCGGAAATTATTTAGTTAGTTGTAATAACTGTATCAACTGTTTCAATCTCACTCGGGCTCAAGATTGTAAATATATTTATGATGGCAGCAACATCAAAGATGCTTATGATGGCAACTTTTGCGGTCTTCAGAACTCACAGCTGATGTACGAGGTACAAGACTGTTGGTTTGGTTATCAAATGTTTTTTTCTACTACCTGCTGGAATTGCAATAATATGTATTATTGTGATCATTGTTTTTATTCTAACAATTGTTTTGGTTGTATTGGTTTACGAAGAAAGGAATATTGTATTTTGAATAAACAATATACGAAGGAGGAATACGAAAAGCTGGTACCACAAATTATTAAGCAGATGAGTGGTGGTAGCAAGAATGAAGATACAGAGGAGCTAAGACGCAGACAAACACAAAGACCAAGACAAGAGGAGGCACTAGAAGGAAGACAAGAATGGGAATGGGGGGAGTTTTTTCCTATGTCTTTGGCACTGTTTGCATACCATGAGACTATGGCACAACAGTATTTCCCTCAACCGGGAAATGCAGCCCAAGTAGCCATATCAACTACAGATTCTCTACCTGATACTATTGATGCTATTGGCGATGGGATTCTACAAAGTACCCTTCATTGCTCACAATGCCAAAAAGGCTATCGCATAGTCCCACAAGAACTTGCCTTCTATCGCCAAAGAGAATTACCAATACCGAGGAAATGTTTCATGTGCCGCCAGTCTGATCGTGTAACTTTATGTTTAGAACGAAAATTGTATGAACGTCACTGTCATAAATGTAACAGAGAACTTTTATCCCCTTACCAGGTTGATCGCCCTGAAACTATATTCTGCAATCAGTGTTACTTAGATTATCATCATTAGCCCAATTCTGAATTCAGCATTCAGAATTCAGAATTAACTTCATATTTCCCACCACCTATGACTACCTGCAAACAATGTTCTCTACAATTCGAAGTCACGCCCCAAGACTTAAGTTTCTATGCCAAAGTTTCACCAGTTTTCGCTGGCAAAAAGTATCAAGTTCTAGCCCCCACTCTTTGTCCTGATTGTAGACAACAAAGACGCTTGGCATTTCGTAATGAGAGAAAACTCTACAACCGTATTTGTAATATTTGCAAACAGCCTTTCATTTCTATTTATTCTCCAGACAAAGTCACTGATTCCGGCAAAGCTCTATCAGTATATTGCACCAAATGTTGGTGGAGTGATCAATGGGATCCAATGACTTATGGACAAGAATACGATTTTTCTCAGACATTCTTTAGTCAATGGAAAAAGTTATGGCAAACGATGCCTAGATTAGGTCTGTTGGTGTGGGGAGATGGCATTAATAGTGACTACACTCATGATGTAATCAAATGCGTGAACAGTTATTTAATTTTTGATGGAGAACAAGCCCAGGAATGTTTTTATGGGGAAACATTTCATACCATTAAGGATTGCGTAGATTTCCTCAAGTTGCGCAGCTGCGAACTTGGTTATGAGATTATCGATTGTATTAACTGTTACAATATTCAGCACAGTCGTTTTTCCGAAAACTGTAGTGATTCCTATTTCTTATTAGATTGTATTGGTTGCAAAAATTGCTTTGGTTGTGTCAATTTAAGACAAAAAGAATATTACATATTTAACCAACCTTTTAGCAAAGAAGAGTATCAAAAATTTATTACCAACGCTCAATTAGGAAACTACCAAAATCGTGAAGCATGGAGAATGCAAGCAGAAACTTTTTTTGCCAGCCAACCAAAGAAAGCGTATCGGGGAAGAATGAATGAAAATAGTACCGGCAATAGCATTAACAACTGTCAAAACGCCTTCGATTCATTTGATTCTAATGGTCTCCGTGATAGTCGTTTTTGCACCAATATTATGTTGAGTGCGACTGATTGTTATGATGTAGACACGTGGGGAGAGAGTACTTCATTGATTTATAATTCTGCCATGGTTGGTCTAGGTAGTCAGCAAATGATTGGCGGTTATTATACTTGCTTTGATAGTCATGATATTTACCATTCCGCTTTTTGTTGGCAAGGATGCAATAATTTATTTGGTTGTGTCGGTCTAAAACATAAAGAATTTTGCATTTTAAACAAACAATACTCTAAAGAACAGTACCTTGAGCTAGTGCCCAAGATTATCGAAAATATGCAGAGCAATGGTGAATGGGCAGAATTTTTCCCTCCAATGCTTTCCGCCTTTGGTTACAATGAAACCGTAGCTAACGAATACTATCCTCTTTCCCGGGAAGAAGCACTAAAAAAAGGCTTTTTGTGGAGTGATTATGAAGCACCAAAGCCTGCAGTAAAAAAGACTCTTAAAGCTGCAGAGTTGCCAATAGATATACAGTCGGTGAGTGATGAGATCTTAGATTATGCCATTGTTTGTGAAGTCAGTGGTAAGTTATTTCGTATTATCAAAGCAGAGTTAAACTTTTACCGACAACATAATATCCCATTGCCACATCGTCACCCAGACCAAAGACATAGTGACAGAATGCAACTTCGCCCACCACGAAAGCTATGGTCCAGAAAGTGTATGCAATGTCAGATGGCAGTATCGAGTCCTTATGGTACAGATAGACCGGAGAGAATTTTATGTGAAAATTGCTATTCAGATGAATTATAGAGGCTAAAATCTAGAATCTAAATTAATGAGAAAGCTCAGAATTAAGAGTTTTTCTATCTTAGCTCTAAGCTCTCAGCTCTTAGCTTTAAATAACTGGTATTTCTATCAAAATATCTGCCGTCCTACTGCCCACAGTAATAAGAAAACGCTGTCGGCCATTGGTAGTTTTTCCTTTATCAACTATTTCAACTTGTTCTCGACCATTATGGGTATGAAAGTCGGCAATAGCTAAGCGCATGCGCCTTGCTAAACGACTTACCACAGCTTGATATTGAGCTTCATTTAATTGTTTGTAAGGATAAAGCAAACTTACTAGCCTTTTTCCTTCAGGTGTTAATAGTTGATTTAATATTCCTCTTAGCACACCAGCATGATGACCCAATGTCTCAGATTCAGCAGCACTGACATTACCCCTAATGCGATTAAAGTTATCCTTATAAGGTGTCATATTTGCAGCAGCACTATTTGGTGATTGCCTAGCAATAGTTGCCGCAGTAACTGGTACTTCTGCTGGCACTTCAGACACCGGAGTCTTAGCCTTAGCAAATACTCCTAGTAAACCGACTAACAGTTTAGCACGTAGTGAACTAGAGAAATAACGCCTCTTCCGACGAGCCACGACTTTTTCTATCATCTTTTTATAGTCTTCAAATTCTTGAGCTTTCTTTTTTTGTTTATAACGCATTCTGATAGTAAATAGCCAATTCTTAAAGCGGCATGCTGCTTTTTTACCAACAGAACGCCAACTACACCATTCCTCTAAGTTGCATGCTTGCTGAAAAATATTATTTACTCTAAATACCATTTCTTCTGCTTGCGCCGGAGATAAAGGATGGGTATTGCCTCGCATCTTTTGATGATACTGATGGAACCAGGTTTGTAAGGCAGCTTTTAAGTCTACAATCATTTGTGGCTTGATTTGGCGATAATCAATACATTGAACAAGTGCATTGTATGGTCGCTGAAGAATAGCAGGTACTGTAGTAGCAGAGATAATTGATAAAAGTTTATGCAACTGAGCAAGCAGAATAGTTTTTGCCGTTAAGATATTTTCGATAATATTTACACTTTTATCCGCTAGCCTGGGAGCATTAAATTGATTTTCAATCTTTTGCCAATCCCCACTAGTAGCTAATAGCATTGGCGCAATAGCTTGAGGAGCTTCAATGGGAGCAATTAGCTGAGGAGCTTCTAAATCAGGTTCAAGCATGGGCCCAGTAGGAACATCCAATACTACTGCCCGTTCTTCGGTCAAAGGAGCAAGAGTTGGCTGTATTGCATCTGGACCCGATTTTGCGTCTGCTCCAGATTCAGTCACTTCTGTTAAAGCTTGCTGTATTTTATCCCTTACAGGAGCTCTAGGAGCACGCAGTTTAGGCTGCTCACGATTCCGCAAATCAACATCTATTCCATCCATAAACCTATTTCAACCTTTAGTGTTTGTTAGCCTGTAAAAACTATATCTTTATATCATACCAATGAGCTTAAACCTGAGTCAACCTCAGCCAAAGCCATAAGATGGTTCATTTTGCAAAAAAAAACTAAATATTTAAATATCAGCTTAGTCTTTTCACATAAGTTTCTAATTCTGACTTCCATCTATACACACAAGACAAAAATTGCTTAACTAATTCTGAAAAATTGATGTCATAAGGTATATGCAAAAAAGAATATGCGCTATTACTGGCAAAGAGTTTGTAATTTCTGATCAAGAAGAAGCCTTTTGTCAGGAACACATGATCCCTTTACCTACTATTAGTCATGTCGAAAGATTGCGTCGTACTTGTGCCATGTTGAGCAGCGTCCATCTCTATCCTAGTACTTGCGCACTTACTAAAAAACCGATACTCCCTTTCATTCCTCCCCACAAAGAGCTCGTGGTATATGACATTGATGCCTGGATGAGTGATGCCTGGGATCCATTAAGCTTCGGCCTGGACTATGATTTCTCGCGACCATTTTTTGCCCAAATGGCTGAATTGCTTAAGAAAGCCCCATTACCCAGCTTGGAATGTATTCGTTCCACCATGGAAAATAGTGATTATACTAATGGGGTACTGAATGTTAAAAATTGCTATCTATCCTTCGGTGTCTTGAATGGCGAAGATGTGCTTTTTTCAAGAACCGTATTAACAGCCAAAGATATCATCGATTCTACTTATGTCACTGATAGTGAGATCTGTTTAGGCTGTATTCATGTGAAAAATTGCTACAATCTCAAATACTCAGAAATCTGTGACAATTGCTCTGATTCAGCATTTCTGTTCGACTGCAAGAATTGTAAAAATTGCTATGGTTGTAGCAATTTAGTTAATAAAGAATATTGCTTCGATAATCAACAATTAACAGAAGCAGAATTTAAAACAAAAAGGGCTCAAATAGATTTAGGTAGCTATCAAACTGTTGAATCAGAAAAGAAAAAGTTTGGCGAGATGAAGTCTCGGGCCGCGATTAAATTCATGCAAGGTAAAAATAATGAGAATTCTCATGGTGACTTTTTAAATAACACCAAAGATTGTCGTAATTGTATTTTTGCTTCCGATACAGAAAATGCTGAATGGTCAATTCAAATGATCAACCAAACTAGAAATGCTTTTGTCTGTGATGGTTTTGGTCAAAACGGTCAGAATCTCTACTATTCTGCCGCTGTGGGAGAAAATGCTTACAATATTAAATTCTGCTTTGACTGTTATAGCAATGTCCGGGACTTGGAATACTGTATTTTTGTTGGCTTTGGCTGTATGGACTGCTTCGGCTGTATTGGCTTAAAAAAGAAACAATATTGTATTCTTAATAAGCAATATAGCAAAGAAGACTATTTCGCTCTGCTGCAAAAAATCAAAGCTCATATGTTGAGCACAGGAGAATATGGTCAATTCTTCCCTGCCTCAATGTCGCCTATGGATTATAACCGCTCCGAAGGACAAGTATTTTTGCCTTTAGAAAAAGCTGAAGCAGAAAGACTGGGCTACACCTGGAAAGAAGATCTGCCAGAAGACTTCACAGCTACTTACCAAATCCCAGACAATATTGATGATGTCAAAGATGATATTCTCAATGCTGTGCTCAAATGTGAAGCGACTGGCAAAAAGTATAAAATCATTAAACAAGAATTAGCTGCCTATCGAAAGTTCCACGCTCCGATTCCTCATGTTTCCCCTATTGCTCGAGTAGAAAAAATTCAGAGCAGTTTAACAATGGCTGAAGTATTAACAAAACAATGTAGTCAATGTGGCACAGAGATTATGACTGTCTATAATACAGAGAAGTTGCGCGTACTTTGTGAGAAATGTTATCAGAGAGAAGTGCATGGATGAAGGCAGAAGTCAGATGCCTGCCCTGAGTCGAATCGAAGGGGCAGGAGGCAGAAGTTAGGGGGAGGAAACTGCAGATGGCTCAAAGATAAAAGCTTAGAAGTAAGTAAACAAATGTATGCAGGATTTTTTTATCATTGATGATGTCAAAGTGTTTGGGCGAAAAGTAGATGATGTGGCAATCAGAGATATCGATAATATCGTGATTACTCAAGAGAGCTTATTACATGTGGTAAGACACTTCTCACAACTTAGTCAACAAAGCAGAAAAAGTTTATTAGAGAAAAAGCATGATACTGAAAGGCAGATAGAAGTTACGGAAAAAATGATCGATGAATTGCTGCATACTGCTGGCTCCAAATTTCATCCTCAATTACAAGATTTGCATTACGTACTTTCATGCTTACTTAGCTATACTAAAGGACATGTTACTGCTGGCCTTAAGGCTCCTTGGATAGAGTTTTCTTCTTTGCCAGGAGAATACTATACAGAGATTCATTTCACTATTACATCTGAACAAAAAGAAGAGTTAGGACTATCACAAGACGAATTCATAGGTACACTAGGAGCTGTACCAATCAATGAAGAAAATATCGCTTTTGTTCAGCCAGAACAAAGAGGAGCAGGAGATAAAGCTGATGATATTATTGTGAATATAATTAAAGAATTAGATCCACCACTGACTGATACCATTACTATCGGCTTAGCAAAAAACCCTGAAACATTAGTAGTACGACTAACTACTATCTTTACTTCCGATGGCAAGTTTTCGCCGCTATTTCCTAATGCCGAAAAGCAGTCACCAGAGGAGTTTGCCTATAATAAACAATGGTGGGAACAATACGCCTTTTTTAAGAGCTGAGAGCTAAGAGCTAAATGCTAAGAGGTGTTTATGTAAATATTTAGCTTTGGCTTTAGGGACCAAATGAATTATGCTACTAGCAGGCATAATTTCATTGTATGAATCAAAACTGTACTCAATGCCACAACAGTTTCCTCATCAGTGATCATGATAGTGCTTTTTATCAGAAAGTTTCACCGGAAATAAAAGGTAGCAAATACATTGTTCAAAATCCCCAGCTTTGTCCTGATTGTAGACAAAAGCGACGACTTCGCTTTAGAAACGAAAGGCATTTATATGCACGGCATTGTGATTTGTGCCAAAAAGATATCATTGCTCTTTATCCTCAGAGCACTTCTTTTCCCGTTTATTGTCCTAACTGTTGGTGGAGTGATAATTGGGATGCTACTCAATACGGTCTCGCCTTTTCCCCACAATCTGAAGTTTTTTCTCAGATCAAAACATTATTTCATACTGTACCCAGAATATCGCTGATCAATATTGAAAGTGAAAATAGTACCTATGCCCATGATGCTAGTCACAATAAAAATTGCTATTTAGTTTTCTCTGCTGCTCACTGCCAGGATTCGCTCTATCTTACCGACTGTGGTTTTATTAGAAATTCTTTAGACTGTTATTGGTGTCTGGATTGTGAATTGTGCTACGAGGGCATTTCGCTCACTAAATGCTATCAAACTTTCTTTAGTATTCATTGCCATAATTTAAACTTTTCCTATTTTTGTTTTGATTGTCACAATTGCAACTATTGCTTTGGTTGCTTCAATCTGAATAACAAAGAATATTATATTTTTAATCAACCGTATACCAAAGAAGCTTATCTGCAAAAGTTAGCTCAATATCAAAAGCAGCTAAGCACTTGGTCGGGCAATCAACTTCTCTGCAATGAAGTGAAGATCTTTTGGCACAAACAACCACACAAGTATGCTAACACTAATATAATCGACAATTGCACTGGCGATTTCTTAGTGAATTGTAAAAATTGCCAAGATTGTTTTAATGTCGTAAATAGTCAAGATTGCAAATACTTATACGATAATCACACTCTCAAAGATAGCTATGATTGTAATATTTCCGGACAGTCTGATCTCCTCTATAATTGCCAAAGCTGTTGGGGATTTATGAATATTTGCTGTAGTTTTTCAGCTCATTGCAGTAATCTCTATTATTCAGATAGCTGCTTTTATTGCGAAAATTGTTTTGGTTGTGTAGGCCTGAACCACAAAAAGTATTGCATCTTTAATAAGCAATATACGAAAGAAGATTTTGATCGGCTTGCACCACAATTAATTCAGTTACTGGTAGATAAAAATGCTTGGGGTGAGTTTTTCCCAAGCGAGATTGCCCCGATAGAAGAAAGTGATTCCGTACTTCAATATTACTTTCCCCCGACTGATGAAATCCCAATTGATGAGATAGTAGGGCATTCTTCTTTAGAGTCCATTCTCACTCATGAACAAAGCTGTAGAGCCTGTAGTAAAAAGTATCTCATTATTAAGCAAGAAGAAGATTTTTACTATCAGCATCAACTCCCATTTCCGCCACTATGCCCCACCTGTAGACATAAAAGGCGCATGCAGCAAAAAAATCCACGAAAATTGTACAGTAGACACTGCCAGCAATGTCAGCAAGCAGTGTCATCTTCATACCCGGATATTGATCCTAGAGTAATTTATTGTGAACAATGTTATGCCCAAAGTGCTCTATAATTTTACCACTACACTTACTTTAGTGATTCCACGTATTTTTTAAAGTTATCTAATATCGCTTGCCAACCAGTTCGTTGCTGCTCTTCACTATGGGTATTTTCCATTTCAAATGTTTCAACTATTTTTGTTCCATCTCCTTCAGTAGAAAATACTACCTGCACTTTGCGCCCATCATCAATAGTATATTCAATAATTTTATGTTCTTGAACATCAGTATATTGTCCAGTGAAGTCAAAACTAGAAGATAAATCTTTTGCACGCATAGTTGAAGAAAACCGTCCCCCAACTCGTAAGTCATTGTGAGCTTCTGGACATTCCCAATCATCCTGAGCAAAGAGCCATTGGCAAATATGGGCAGGTTCTACCCAACATTGCCAAACCTTTTCTACTGGAGCGTTGATACTAATTTCTACCGTAATACTCTTCGCCATAAATTTTTTAGTTAATTCTAATTACACTTTACTAGCACAATTAAACATCCATTGCACACCATACTTATCAGTACAAGTACCGAAGTAGTCCCCCCAAAACATTTCTTGCAAGGCCATTTCTACTTTACCCCCAGCTGATAAAGCAGCAAACAGTTTATCTGTTTCAGATCGAGTATCGGGTTCCAGATTAATATAGATATTATTGCCAAACTTCACTTGAAAACCCATTGATTCTGGTGCATCAGTACCCATTAACAAATGTCCCCCCAAGATAGGGAGCGCAATATTCATAATCAGATTCTTGTCTTCTTCTGCCATGGGTGGTTGACCTGGTTGCACAGGTACCTCAGAAAACCGGCTTACTTTACCCTGGAATTCTGTACCAAATACACTTTTGTAAAAATTAAAAGCCTCCTCCGTCTGTCGAGTAAAATTGAGGTAAGTACTGACGCTAGCCATAGAAATTTAGTTATGAAATAAACCGGACTTTCCTACAGTACTTTCTCCCTAAAAAGAGTGCAAGAATATTTTAAGACTCTCCACAAACAGGCTTGTTGTAAAAAACTTTCTACAGATTTTCAAAGAGAAAGTAATAGCTTTAGTTAGCGAAGAATGATCAAACAGACCAGGCTAGACGTATCGGTCACTGTTTACAGTTATTCACGACATGCTATACTGCACATAGTTACAAAACAATTTAGCATTTATGGCAAGCAAACAATACGCATGCCAGGACTGCTCTGCTCTTTATTTTGTCTCAGACAAAGAGCAGGCTTTCTTGAACAAGCTGCAAATTCCCAATCCAGTAACTTGTTTCGAATGTGGCCAAAAACAACGTTTGAGCTTTAGAAACAGTAGTTCCTTATACAATCGTAAATGCGATCATTCAGGAGAGGCAATTATTTCTATTTACGCTCCCGACAAACCATATAAAGTCTATAAAAGTGACTATTGGTTTAGTGACAAATGGGATGCAGCTGATTATGGCCAAGAAATTGATTTTTCTCGTCCTTTGTTCCCTCAACTAAAAGAGTTGCAACTTAAAGTGCCCCGGTTAGCATTGTTAAACTTTAATGCAGAAAACAGTGATTACTGTAATTCCACAGTTGGTAATAAAAATTGTTACTTAATTTTTGGTGGAGACCACAATCAGGATTGTCTATTTGGGAATCTCAGTATGCACAATGAAAAAGTAGTAGATAGTGATGTCAGCAATCAGAACAAAGTATGTTACATGATGAGTGACTGTACCAATTGCTATCAGTGCCAATTTGCTTTCGACTGCAAAAGTTGCAGTAATTGTTTTTTCATTAGCGACTGTAGCAATTGCCAAGACTGTATTCTTTGCACCAACCTTCATAACAAACAATTTTGTATTAACAATGAACAATTAAGTAAAGAGGCTTATCAACAAAAAGCAAATGAACTTTTAAATGGCAGCAGAAAGATGCAAAAAGAGCTAATGGAGCAATTTCAATCTTTACGGAGTACACGCACTGTAAAATTCTCTCATATGGTTTCATGTGAAGATTCCAGTGGGGATTATCTGAAAAGTTGTAAGGGATGTCACAATTGCTTCGACTCTTCAGAAAGCGAAGATCTATCGAATGTTATCTTTGCTACTAAAGCTAAAGACACTCATAACTCAAGCATGCTCGGTGATCAAACTGAGCTTAGCTATGATATTATCAGCACTTCAAATTGTTATAATTCTAAATATTCTTTTGGTGTCTTAGATAGCTCCAATGTGGAGTATTCTGATCTGGTTTTGAATTGCCATGACTTATTTGGCTGTGTGTGTTTGAAAGGAAAAGAATATGCAATTTTAAACAAAGTATATTCTAAAACTGACTTCAATATACTACGCAGTAAACTAATAGAGCACATGAAGAAAACTGGTGAATGGGGAAAGTTCTTGCCCAAAGAACTTTCTTGCTTTGGTTATAATGAATCTTGTGCCCAAGAATATTATCCCTTAACAAAAGAAGAGGCTCTAAAGAGCGGCTTTAGTTGGTATGAAAAAGACAATTCTAATAGCTATCAAGGACCTGATGTGATTATTGCCGATAATATCAAAGACATAACAGACAGCATTACCAAAGACATTTTAACTTGCATTACTTGCCATCGAAACTACCGTGTCGTGCCGCAAGAACTGAGTTTTTATCGTGAACAAAACATTCCTGTACCACAAAGTTGTTATGCGTGCCGCTACAAATTTAGACAATCTCTACGCAATCCACGTATTCTCTGGGATCGTACTTGTATGAATTGCGATATAGCACTAAAGACTACCTATGCTCCGGAAAGAAGCGAAAGAATTTTGTGCGAAGCTTGTTATTTAAAAGAAACCTATTAACCAGAGCTGAGAGCGAAGAGCTAAGATAGAAAAATTCTCAGCTCTCAGTATTTAGCTCTTAGCTCTAACATCCTATGTACAGTACTTGCCCACAATGCTACTCACAATTCGCCATCACCCAGGATGATCTAGACTTTTATGAAAAAGTTTCTCCTGTGATTGCAGGAAAGAAATATCTTATTCCTGAACCAACTCTTTGTCCACCCTGCAGGCAGCAAAGACGCATGGCCAGAAGGAATGAGCGAAAGTTATATAATAGAAAGTGCAACTTTTCAGGTAAACAAATTATTTCTATTTATTCATCTGATTCTCCATATAAAGTATATGAAAGCAAAATATGGTGGAGTGACGAGATTGACGCTAAGCAGTATGGACAAAGCTTTGACTTCTCTCGCCCATTCTTTGAGCAATTTTATGAATTACAACAGCAGGTCCCTCGTCCTTCGCTTTTCAATAAAACAGTAGAGAATAGTGAATATAGTAACCATGCTGATCAACTGAAAAGTTGCTACTTAATTATGAATGGTGGCTTGTGTGAGAATTGTATGTATGGCAATTGGATTGTATCTGCCAAAGATTGCGTCGATTGTTCCTATATTGAAGGCTGTGAGTTATGTTATGAAACAAGTTATAGCGTCAATTGTTATAATTGCCATTTCTCCATACATTGTGAAAACTGTTCTGACTCGACTTTTCTCTATGATTGCAAAAGTGTACAGCACTGTACTATGTGCGTTGGGCTCAGAAACAAAGAGTATTGTATTTTGAATCAACAATACTCAAAAGAAGAATATGAACAAAAGTTAACTGCATTACAGTTGCATTCTTTTAATCGATTACAATCAGCTAAAGAACAATTTCAAGAATTATTGCTCAAGGCCCCCCATCGGTCACAATTTATCGTTAATAGTGAGAACTGCAGTGGAGAAAATATTTATAATTGCCGCAATGCTGAGCAATGTTTTTATGTTCATAATTCTCAAGATACTAAATATTGCTACAACTCTTTAGGAATTACTGACGGTTACGATGTCTATGAAACTGGTATGGAATGTGAATTGCAGATTGAAACTCATGCTATGAATCGTTCCAAAAATGTCGGCTTCTCTAGCGCATCCTATGACAATAGCAATATTTGGTATTGTGACCTTTGTCATAATTCTCAAAATCTATTTGGCTGTATTGGATTAAAAGGAGAAAAGTATTGTATTTTGAACAAACAGTATAGCAAAGAAGAGTACGAAATACTGGTTCCTCAAATTATTGTTCACATGCAAGCTACTGGCGAATGGGGTGAATTTTTTCCTATACCTCATGCTCCTTTTTCTTATAATGAAACTCTAGCCAACGAAGCCTTTCCCATGACAAAGGAAGCGGTATTAGCAAAGTCTTGGCTTTGGCATGAAGACAAGCTCGGCAGCACATATCAAGGTGAAGTTGTGAAAGTTCCCGATACCTCTGCCGAGGCAACAGATACTTTTATTGAAAAGATTTTGACTTGTGAAAAGTGCCAAAAACATTATCGCCTGATCAAACAAGAACTTAACTTCTACCGAGAACACCTGATTCCCATTCCCCATTGCTGCATTGAATGCCGTCACCGTCATCGCACAGCAGAAACAAATCGAATTACTCTTTTTTCGAGGAATTGTGCCAAGTGTAAGAAAACAATTGAAACAACTTATCCACCAACAGCTCCAGAAGTTATTTACTGTGAAGACTGCTATTTAAGACATACCTATTGAATACAGAGTAGTCGATTCCAGATTCATTTATAATTTGTAATTCGTAATTTGTAATTAATATGACCCAATCCTGTAAACATTGCCAACAAAGCTTCACCATCACTCAAGATGATTTAAATAAAATCGCTCATCTTTCCCCTACTATTGCAGGTATTAAATTAACTCTACCACCACCGAAACTTTGTCCTGAATGTCGCAAACAAAGAAGAGCAACCTATAGGAATGAACGGAAGCTCTATCACAGGAAATGTAATCATTGCCAGAAAGAAATTATTTCTGTCTATGCACCAGAAAAACCTTACAATGTCTTCTGTCTCACTTGTTGGTGGGATGACAAACATAATCCTGCTGATTATGGTCAAGAGTTCGACTTCAGTAGACCTTTCTTTGCTCAATATGATGAATTACTTAAGAAAGTCCCGCTACCAGCTTTAATTTCTTCGCCTGATGCTGAAGAAAATAATTGCTCGTATATCAACTATGCCGGTAATAGCAAAAATTGCTACATGACATTTGATGCTGATTTTAATGAAGATTCATATTATTCCAATATCTTGAAACATTCTAAGAATTGCATGGAATGTTCTTCACTGCAGGAATCTGAATTATGTTATGAGACATTAATATCCACGGGTTGTTATCATACCTTCTTTTCTCAAGAACTTACCAATTGCCAAGATTGTTACTTTCTCAAAAACTGTATTGGCTGTCGTAATTGTTTGCTTTGTGTGAATCTTAACCACAAAGAATATTGCATCATGAATAAGCAATACACTAAGGAACAATACTTAGAGTATATGAGCAAGATAGATTTGGGTGATCGCAAGACTATTCAAGCATTAGAACAAGAACTAGAAAAACTAGCGGCATCAGCACCTCATAAGTTTATTCATGGCGTAAACTTAGAGAATTGTACCGGAGACTATATGGTCAACGCTAAAAATTGCCAGAATTGTTTTATGGTGGGAAATGTAGAAGATCTCACCTACTGTGACTCACTTTATCGAGCAAAAGACTGCATGGATGTCTCCTCCTTTGGCGAACAATTAGAGCGCGCCTATGAAACTGTTTCCAGCGGTATCAATGCCTACGAATTACAATTTTGCCAAGTTTGCGCCACCAATACCTATAATCTTCAATACAATTATGGCTCCAGAAATAGTAAAAATAGCTTTGGCTCAGTAGCCCTAAAATCGAATGAATACTGCATTCTTAATAAGCAATATACAAAAGACACATATGAAAAGTTAGTGTCTAAGATTGTTGAGCATATGAAGAGCACTGGTGAATGGGGTGAATATTTCCCGATGTCTATTTCTCCCTATGCTTACAATGAAACAGTAGCCAATGAATTCTTTCCCCTAAGCAAAGAACAAGCTCTTAAACTGGACGCTACCTGGAAAGAAGAAGATCTGATGAATCGTTATGAAGGCCCTAAAGTGGTAGTGCCAGAAAATATCAAAGATGTTTCGGAGCAAGTTTTAAAACAGATACTTACCTGCGATAAATGTGGCAAAAACTATAAACTCATTGCCCAAGAATTAAAGTTTTATCAAGAACAAAAACTACCTTTACCAATATGGTGCTTCAATTGTCGTCATGAAAAAAGGATGAGCAAACGAAACCCACAACATTTATGGGATCGCAATTGTAGCCAGTGCAATACCTCATTAAAGACTAGCTACTCTCCTAATCGCCCAGAAAAAATCTACTGCGAGCCTTGCTACCAAAAACTAGTTTTCTAATTTCTAATTTGTAATTCGTAATCCGTAATTTGTAATTCTTATGACCACCAATTGCCATCAATGCCAAAATGCTTTCACGCATACTCCCGAAGACCAAAAGTTCTATACATTATTTAATGTACCAGCTCCTAAGACTTGTCCTAGTTGTCGTATGCATCGCCGCATGATGGAACGTAATGTCAAAAGTCTTTACTACCGCAAATGTGATCTCACTGGAGAGCAAATTATTTCACAGTATCATAGTAATGTGCCATTTCCTGTCTATCAAACAAGTGCTTGGTGGGGAGACGGCTGGGATGCTAGTCAATATGGACAAGACTTTGATTTCTCTCGCCCATTTTTTGAGCAATTGAAAGAGTTACAAAATAAAGTACCTCGTGTTGCTCTATGGATTATTCCCACCCTAGAAAATAGTGATTTCACTAATAATACAGGCTATTTAAAGAACTGTTATTTGATCATGGAAAGTGATTACGACGAAGATTGCTACTATTCCAATTTACTTAAGAAGTCTAAAAATCTCTGTGATTGTTCAGTCTGTTATGAAGCTGAGCTTTGCTATGAATGTATTGATTGCCAAAACTGCCATGAACTGCGTTATTCACAAGATTGTAAAGGCTGCCAAAATAGTTGGTTCTTAAACAATTGCCAAAGCTGTAAGGATTGCATTGGTTGTATCAATCAACGCCATAAGCAATACATGATTTTCAATCAGCAATATAGCAAAGATGAATATGAAAAAATCAAAGCTGAATTAGCTTTACACACTAGAAGCGGGGTAAAAAAAGTAGCCGAAAAAGCAAAAACACTTTTCTTATTGCATCCTTATAAAAATGTTAGCAGTGAAAAAGTAGAGAACTGCATTGGTGACCATCTCTATAATGCTAAAGATTGTTACTTCTGCTTTGATTGTAAAGACATCGAAGATGCCCGTTACTGTACCAAACTTTCTTTGCAGGTAAAAACCTGTATGGATTATAGCTCTTGGGGCGACAAAGCTGAGCTGGTTTATCAATGTAGCTCCAGTGGCGATGGTGCTTACAATATCAAGTTCTGCACCACCTGTACCACCAATGTCCGGGACTTAGAATATTGCGATCTCTGTACTTCATCATCTGATTTATTTGGTTGTGTAGGTATGAAGAAAAAACAATATTGTATTCTTAATAAACAATACTCGAAGGATGAATACTTTGCGCTCAAAGCAAAAGTTATCGAACACATGAAAGTAACCGGTGAGTATGGAGAATACTTCCCTGCGGCTAATTGTCCCTTCGCCCACAATGAAACCATGGCCCAAGACTTTTTTCCTTTAACTAAAGAAGAAGCACTAGCTCAAGGATATCGCTGGCATGATGAAGACACGACCAATCGTTACCAAGGCACTCAAGTAACGGTACCTGAAACCAGTGAAGAAGTTTCTGATGATATCACTAAGCATATTCTTACTTGTGCTACTTGTGGTAAGAACTACCGTTTCATCATCCAAGAATTACGACTATATCGTCAATTAGGAGTACCACCACCAGTACAATGTTTCGATTGTCGCCACAAAAGAAGAATCAATGCGCGCACCCCATTTCAAATTTGGCAAAGAGATTGTGCTAAGTGTCAGCAAAAAATGTACAGCAGCTATGCCCCAAACAGACCAGAAATTGTTTACTGTGAACAGTGTTATCAAGAAACGGTTTATTAATTCTGAATGCAGAATGCTGAATTCTGAATTTAATTCAGCACCTTGCACTAAATTGATTCTTCTATGAAAACAGTCTGTATAAATTGCCGAAATCCCTATGAAATCACTGAGAGTGATATGGATTTCTACGACAAAATCTCGCCAGTAATTGATGGTAAAAAGTATCCCCTGCCGGCACCAACCAAATGTCCGAGTTGTCGTGTGCAAAGAAGAATGGCCTGGAGAAATGAAAGAACCCTTTATAATCGCAAATGCGATCTTTGCAAAAAGAGTATTATTTCCATTTTTACTCCTGAAGCTAAACATCCAGTCTATTGTCCTACCTGCTTTGTTAGTGATAAATGGGATGCTACGCACTATGGTAGAAATTTTGATTTCTCTCGCCCTTTTTTCGAACAATATAGCGAATTACAAAAGGTCGTTCCCATGACTGCATTGCATCATGAAAGAGAAAATGAAAATTGCGAATATACGAATCTTACTTCCGATAACAAAAATTGCTACCTCGTATTTGCCGCTGGTAACAATGAATTTGCTTTCTATACGACCTACCTCCAAAGATGTCGTGATATCGCTGATTGCTTTTTTATCTTTGATAGTGAGCTTTGTTACGAATGTATCGATTGTTATCATGGCTACAATTTACTCTATAGTCACAACTGTCAGAATTGCTCTGATTCACAATTACTCTTTGATTGTAAAAGCTGCAAACATTGTTTCGGTTGTGTAAATCTCACCAATAAGGAGTTCTACATTTTTAATCAACCCTATACTAAAGAAGAATACGCTAACAAAATAAAAGAGTTAACCAACTCTCGTGAATCTTTTGCCGAAGCAAGAAAAGAAGTAGAAAAAATAAAATTAGCTTTACCTCATAAATACTATTCTGGGCACAACAATGAAAACTTTTCTGGGGACCATATATTCTCCTCAAAAAATGCCTTCAACTGTTTTGACTGTAACAATTTAGAGGATTGCAGCTATTGCACTTGGATGACCAAGAGCAAAGACTGTCAGGATTGTTACGCTTGGGGAAATACTGGAGAGCTTGGTTATGAAAATCATTTATGCGGCAATGGCTATCACAATGTGAAGTTCTGTGATGGTTGTAGCAATGATATTTCCAACTTGATGTACTCAGAATGTATTCGCAACAGTTCCCATGATATCTTTGGTTGCATCAGTTTATTTAGAAAAGAATACTGTATCCTCAATAAACCATATGCTAAAGAAGACTACTTTAAGCTACTCGCTCAGATTATGGAGCACATGCAAAGAAACGGTGAATGGGGTCAGCCTTTCCCTATTTCTTTATCACGCTTTGCTTACAATGAAACAATAGCCCAGGAGTATGCCCCTTTAAGCAAAGAAGCGGTGATCTCTTTAGGTGGCAGATGGAAAGAAGAAGAACTAAAAACTCATTACCAAGGTAAATCCACGGCTATTCCCTATGATATCAACGAAGTATCCGACGATATTTTGAAAGAGATTTTAAGTTGTAAAACGTGTGGCAAAAATTATCGTTTGATTGCCCAAGAGCTTAACCTGTATCGAAAGCTAAAAGTTTCAGTACCAGAAAACTGTTTTGCCTGCCGTTACAAAAATAGATTCAATCAAAGAAATCCTAGAAAGTTATATGAGCGCATCTGTCATTCTTGCCAAATAGAAATTCAAACCACTTATGATCCCCAGAGACCAGAAACCATACTCTGTGAAACATGTTACTTAAAAGAAACACATTGAGACTAGAAAGCAAAGAGCAAAGAGCAAGGAGCAAAGATATAGCTCCCCTAAACACCTTGCTCTTTGCTCTCTACTCTTTGCACTTTAACCTATTCTATGTCTCAAGCCTGCATCAATTGTCATCAGCCATTCGAAATATTTCCCGAAGATTCACACTTCTATGAAAAGGTTTCACCGGTGGTTCATGGCCAAAAGCTTTTGATCCCATCACCTACTCATTGTCCTACTTGCCGAATGCAGAGACGATTAGCGTTTAGGAATATGTGGCACCTGTATAACAGAAAGTGTGATCTGAGTGGCAAGGCGATTATTTCCATGTATGCTCCAGACAGCGGTTACACAGTATATGAAAATCAGGAATGGTGGTCAGACAAATGGGATGCTCTTTCTTATGGTCGAGAAATAGATTGGAATAAGTCTATCATTATGCAAATACATGAATTAATAAAAGTAGTACCGAAGTTTGCTACCCAAAACTCTACCTCAGAAAATTGCAATTATTCTAATATGGTATCGCAGAGTAAGAATTGCTATCTCGCATTTGGTTGCGTAGAAAGTGAAGATTGTTTCTACGGCCATATAATTGGCAAATGTAAGCAGTCGATGGATATTATGTATACGTATGGATCGGAACGATGCTATGAATGTGTCGACTGCCGCGATTCATACAATCTCAAATTTAGTAAAGATTGTGATAATTGTAGCGACAGTAGTTTTTTAGAAAATTGCAAAAGCTGTAAACATTGTTTTGGCTGTTTTGGCTTGAGACACAAAGAGTATCATTTCTTTAATCAGCCGTGCTCCCAAGAACAATATGAACATAAGTTAGCAGAATTTCGCGTGATTTCTACAGAAAAGAAAAAAGTTATTCAGAGTCAATTAGCTGAACTGAGAAAGCAAACACCTGTTCTTTATATGCACTGTATTGGTAATGAAGATTGCAGTGTCGATTACATCTACTACAGTAAAAATGTTCATGACTCATATGATGTCACTCATGCCGAAGACTGTCGTTATTGCACTACCACCAAGGGCAAAGACTGTTATGATATTACTTATGCTAGGGTAGAAAATGAACTGGGTTATGAAGACTTATTTGTACAAGGTTATAATATTCTTTTTTCCCGAGATTGCGTCGTCAATAACCAACACTTAATTTATTGTGGCAATTGTTTTTCTTGCAAAAACTGCTTTGCTTGTGTGGGGCTACGTAGTAAGGAGTACTGTATTTTAAACAGGCAATATTCTAAGGAAGAATATGAAAGTCTCCTGCCAAAGTTAGTAACCTTAATGCAACAACATAATGAATGGGGTGAGTTTTTTCCCATGACTCTTTCACTTTTCGCTTACAATGAAAGTGCTGCCAATGAATACTTCCCCTTAACGAAAGAACAAGCTCAAGCACAAGGATTACGCTGGAAAGACAATAATGAAATAAACCAATATACTGGACCAAAAGTACAACCTCCTGATGACATTACTCAAGTTTCAGAAAGTATTCTCAAAGAAATTCTCACCTGCGAAACCTGCCAAAAAAATTACCGTATCGTAGCTCAAGAATTTGCTTTTTATCAAGAGCAAAATATCAGCATCCCTAAAGAATGCTTCTTTTGCAGAAATAAAAGACGCTTACTTTCACGCAACCCAAGAAAACTTTTTCATCGTAATTGCACCAAATGTAACACCGCGTTACAGACCACTTATGCTCCGGAAAGACCTGAAAAGATTTTGTGTGAGAATTGTTACTTGAAAGAAACCTATTAACCAGAGCTAAGAGCTGAGAGCGAAGAGCTAAGATCGGCTCACTCTTAGCTCTAACACCCTATGTCCAATACTTGCCCACAATGTTCCTCACAATTCACCATCGCCCAGGAAGACCTAGACTTTTATGAAAAGGTTTCACCCGAAATTAACTGCAAAAAGTTTTTAATTCCAGCACCATTACAATGTCCTGATTGTCGGGAACGTAATCGCATTGCTTTTCGAAATGAGCGAAAACTTTATCAAAGAAAATGTGATCTTTGTAAAAAAGAAATCATTGCCGTTCATGCTTCAGAAAAAAAGACCAAGGTATATTGCACTACTTGTTGGTGGAGTGATAATTGGAACTCCGAAGATTCTGGCCAAGATTTCGATTTCAGCAGACCATTTTTTGCTCAACTTCAGGAAGTATTGCTCAAGGCACCTCTGCTCAATCTATTTGCCAAGAATAATGTCAATAGTGACTATGTAAACCAAGAGACTGATGACAAAAACTGCTATCTAAATGCCGGGGGACATTTTAATGAAGATTGTTATTACAATACTTACTGTATCAAAGGGAAAAATAATGTAGATAATTACTGGCTGATGAGTTCAGAACTTTGTTATATGTGCCTGCACTCGGAAAGTTGCTATCAAAGTAGTTACTTACAATTTTGCCAAAATGTCAGAGATAGTCAGTACTGTTTTGATTGCAAAGATTGTGATCACTGTTTTGGTTGTTATGGCTTAAGGCATAAAAAGTATTACTTTTTTAATGAACAATTGACGAAAGAAGCTTACGAAGAAAAAGTAGCCCAGGCTACGAGAGACTATGAAGCGAGAGAATTAACGAAACAAAAAGCAGCTGAGTACTTTCTCAAGTATCCTCACAAAGCAACCCAAAATACTCAATGTGAAGACGTTACTGGTGATCAGCTCACTCAATGTAAAAATGCTTATAACTGCTTTAATTCCGAAAAGCTCCAAGATTGTAAAAATGTTTTTATTGCAGTGGAACTTAAGGATGTTCAAGATATTGGCTCAATTGGTTGGGGAGAGTTAGTGTATTTTTCTGCTTCTTCGATGCAATGTTATCAAGTTTGTTTTTGTTCTCATTCATCCGAGATCAAGCAGGCACTTTATTGTTTCCAATGCTTCAATATTCAGCATTGCTTCGGCTGCGTCGGTTTGCATAATAAAGCATATTGCATTCTCAATAAGCAATATAGCAAAGAACAATATGAAGAACTGCTAGCAAAAGTTATTGCCCATATGCAAAACACAGGAGAATGGGGACAGTTTTTTCCTATGGCATTATCGCCTTTCGCCTACAATGAAACGGTTGCTCAAGAATATTTTCCTAGAACTCAAGAAGAAATTATTGATGAAGGACTCAATTGGCATGATCCACATTCTTTAAATCGTTATGAAGGACCAAAAGTTGCCATTCCTAATCGTATTGAAGAAACACAAGATGAGTTGGTAAAACAAATTTTAACTTGCGAAGGCTGTGGCAAAAACTACAAGCTCATTCAACAAGAGTTAGAGTTCTATCGTCACATGCATTTGCCAGTGCCTCATCATTGTTGGGAATGCCGTCATCGTGAACGGATTAATCGTAATCCGCCAAGAAAGCTCTGGAATAGAGAATGTTCATCATGCCAAATAAAGTTACAAACTACTTACGCTCCCGAAAGAAAAGAACAAATTGTTTGTGAGCCCTGCTACCTAAAAGAAACGTATTGAATTCTGAATTAAACTTAATCTTCTATGAATAAAATCTGTAATCACTGTCAAAACCAGTTCGAGATCAATGAGCAAGATTTAACTTTTTACGATAAAGTTTCTCCAATTATCAATGGTGAAAAACTTGCCCTTCCCCCACCTTCTCTTTGCCAATATTGCCGCCAAAGAAGAAGACAATTGTGGCGTAATGAAAGAAAATTATATAATCGCAAATGCGATCTCACTGGTAAACAGATTATTTCTGTACATGCTCCAGATTGCCAGTATAAAGTATATGAACAAAAAGCTTGGTGGAGTGATCAGTGGGATGATTTATCTCTAGGTAGGGACTTTGATTTCTCCAAAACATTCTTTGAACAGTATAAAGAGCTAATGAAAGTAGCTCCCCGCTCAGCATTGTGGAATGTCGATCCAGAAAATAGTGACTATAATCAATCTACTGGTTGGCTCAAAAACTGTTATCTCATGGCCGCTGCCAATCGTAATCAAGATTGTTACTATGGCAACTATGTCAATGATTGTCGTGACTGTGTTGATAATTTAATGATTAAGAATTCTGAGCTTTGTTATGAATGTATCGAGTGTGAAGAATGTTATGATTGTGCTTTTTGCAAAAATTGTAACGGTTGTCAGTCATCCCAATTTCTTATTAGTTGTATTGGCTGCAACAACTGTTTTGGTTGCGTCAATTTACAGAGAAAGCAGTATTGTTTTTTTAATGAACAGTTGAGCAAAGAAGAATATGAGAAGCGACTAAGTGAAATTCGGACAAATAGTTATACGGTAGTAGAAAAGCTAAAAGAAGTAATGCAAGAAAAAGCTTTACAGTTTCCTCATAAGTTCATGATTGGTTCTCGAAACGAAAATGTTACCGGAAATAGTATCTTTTTTTCTCGTAATTGTGAGTCTTGTTATGATGTGAGCAAGCTAGAAAATTGTAAGTATGCTATGTGGTTTCATGATGCTAAAGATTGTATGGACGTTTTCGCTTGGGGCATGCCCGCTGAACTTTGTTATGACTCCATGGAAGTTGGTGGTGGGGCTTATCAAAATTTATTTTGTGCCACGTGTAACGGCTGCAAGTATGCTTACTATGCTACGCAATGTATGTTCTCGGAACACATATTTGGCTGTGCAAGCTTACGACGAAGAAAGTACTGCATTTTGAACAAACAATACTCACAGGCAGACTATGAAGCGCTATTGCCGAGAATAATTAAGCACATGCAAACTACCGGCGAATGGGGCGAGTTTTTCCCACTAGATACTGCCCCTTATGCCTACAATGAAACGGTAGCTATTGAATACTACCCGATAAGTAAAGAAGAAGCCTTACATTTAGGAGCAAAATGGAAAGAAGATCAAAGCAGCAGCGCTTACCAAGGACCAGAAATAAAAGTACCTGATGACATTCATGAAGTAAGTGAAGACATTTGTAAAAATATCCTCACCTGCGAAAAATGTCAGAAAAACTATCGTATTATTCAACAAGAATTACAATTTTATAAAAATCATCATTTCCCCGTCCCTCACCTCTGCCCCATGTGCCGCCATCAGAATCGCCTCAATCGTAGAAATCCCCGAAGACTTTGGGATAGAAGCTGTATGAAATGCAATATTCCATTGAAAACTACCTATGCTCCAGAAAGAGCCGAAAAAGTACTTTGTGAGAGCTGCTATTCAAAGGAATTATAGAAGCTAAAAGCTAGAATCTAAAATCTAAATTAAAAAAGGCCGCTTGGACAAATCGAGTTTTTCATTTTTCTTATGTTACAAAGAAAATACTTTACTCATTATACATGAAGCAAAATATCGTTAAAGAAAAAAGCTATAAATTTGTGGTGTCAATATTTCCATTATATCGAATACTAAAGTGCAAACGTGAATATGACATTGTGAGGCAACTTTGGCGGAGCAGTACAAGTATTGGGGCAAACATTGAAGAAGCAGTAGCTGCATATAGTAGAGCTGACTTCGGTCACAAATTGACTATTGCTTTAAAGGAAGCCAGAGAAACACGATACTGGTTAAACTTACTAAAGGATATTCAGCTACTGACTGATATTAATGATCATTTGGCAATGATCGAAAGCATCATTTCGATTCTTACTAGAACAGTAAAAACTCTTAATTCTCACCTTTCTCACTAATTTTAGATTCTAGATTTTAGCTTTTAGATTTTCATCTAACAATAAAGCTCGTCGCCCCGAGCCATGCCAAGTCAAACATCGCTTTTTGGGTTTGCGTATTTACAGCACTTTGAATAATCACGCCCAGCAGCTCTGTTTTATCATAGGAAATAATCGCCATTTTATCATCATAGAAAAACACCCCATTTCTAAAAGGAAATTGTTTCGGATTAACAGTGAAGACTTCTAAAAGGCTAGCTGCAATCACTTCAGTGAAAAAACTTTTGATGCAAAAATCATTTTCCTCATCATTGGGTGCCAAAAATCGCACTTTCTGTTCTCGTCGCATGATCGAATTAGCAAACTTTCCTAATACTTCAGGAAATAGTTCCTGCAAAGAAGCAAAGTTCGTATACCCCAAAATCTCTGTTTGCGCCTTAGTCATATCTTCAAATATAGTAGTAATACTTTGTCTTTCTTCATAATAACGAATCTTGGGAGTAAAACTCGCAGAATTCTGTAAGGCAATTAACTCGGGCAAAACCTTTTGTGCTATCTGATACTTCTCTTCCAATTTACTTACTAATAGTGTTGGCGATTCAGGCACATAAAACTGTACATTTTTTCGTTTACTTACAGTTACATAACCTTTGTCGACCAAGTTAGACAGTGTATTATAACTAGTAACACGGTTAAGCTGGGCCTTTTTTGCAAGCGCACTAACCACTCCGCCACCAAGCTCAAGTAAAGCAAGGTAAACTGCTACTTCCGACTGAGTCAGACCTAAATACTCCAATTCACCTTTAATCATGCAATGTCGTCGATACTCTTCTACACCTATTGTATCACAACACTACTCAAGCTACTATAAAAATAATTGTAAATTATTCTAGAAATTATGTTCACCAAACTTTCTCAATCGCACCTCTTTTGCCATCACCTGTAATTATATGAATTGTCGTCTCTGTTCACACTCTTTCACCACATCTCCTGAAGCACTTGCTTTTATCGACCGTATATCACCTGTGATCAAAGGAGTAAAGCAGAGCATCGACGCTCCACGACTATGTCCCCGATGCCGAGCCTTACGACGCTGCGCTTTTAGAAATGAACATGCACTTTATCATCGTAAATGTGACTTATCGGGACATGAATTCATCTCTATTTATGTTTCCGATGCGCCCTACAAAGTCTATGAACCAAAAGAATGGTGGAGCGATCGTTGGGATCCTTTAGAATATGGGCGAGACTACGACTTTTCTCGACCTTTTTTTGAGCAATTTGCTGAATTACAAAAAGCTGTGCCCCGCTTGGGTATGGTCAGCATGATGAATGAAAATAGCGATTACACAAATTATGTCTCCTACCTCAAGAATTGTTATCTTGTTTTCACAGCAGATTATAATCAAGATTGTTTATATGGCGTTTGGGTGGAATACAGTAAAGATTGTGTCGACAACTTTTATATCGATCATTGTGATCTCACCTATAATTCTTTTTTCTCTCAAAATATCTACAATAGTAGCTTTATCTTAAATTCTTCAGAGTGCCATGACTCAGCCTTTCTTTATGATTGCAAAGCCTGCCACGATTGTTTTCTTTCAGTGGGGTTGCGCAATAAAAAGTATCACATAGAAAACCAACCTTATAGCAAAGCAGAGTATGAAGCGAAAAGAAAAACATATGATTTGGGCTCCAATAAACAATTGAAAGAAATCAAAAAAAGTTTCTTTGCCATGCTTTTAGAGCATCCCAGATTATTTATGCAACGCACTGGCAGAATAAACAATTCCAGTGGCAACATGCTCACCGACACAGAGAATTGTCTTGAGTGTTTTGATGTAGTAAGAGCAAAAGACTGTCGATTGGTACAAAATGGTATTGATATTAAAGATCTCCAAGACTGCTGCTATGTAATTGGTGAGTTTGGCTATGAAAATTGTGAATGTGCGCCAATTCCTTTTCAATCAGCATTCAATTTGAATAGCTACACTGGTAGCAATCTCTGGTATACGGATACCTGCATGAATAATTGCCAAAATTGTTTTGGCTGTATCAGTTTACGGCACAAAGAATATTGTGTTTTAAATAAACAATACACTAAAGAACAATACGAAGAGTTGTTACCAAAAATCATTGCTCACATGAAATCAACTGGTGAATGGGGCGAGTTTTTCCCTATCGCATTGTCACCTTTCGCTTACAATGAAACTTCAGCATATGACCATTTTCCTTTGACCAAGGAACGAGCCTTAGCTATTGGCGCAAAATGGAAAGAAGACATAGCTACCTCAAAGCATTATGGCCAAGAGCTCCATGTTCCTGACCATATCAAAGATGTTACAGATGAAATTACTAAGCAAATTTTCACCTGCATCACTTGTCAAAAGCAGTATCGGATTATCCAACAAGAACTAAAGTTCTACCGCCAACAAAATCTTGCTATTCCTCAACAATGTTTTGACTGCCGCCACCGTGAACGCCTGAGCTGGAAAAATAATTGGACGCTGTGGGATAGAAATTGTGCTCAGTGTAATACACAAATACAAACAACTTATTCACCAGAAAGAAAAGAGATCTTGTACTGTGAAAAATGTTATTTGAAGTCAACTTATTGATAGCCTACTTTACAACATGCTTGCGTTCATTATAGAGAATTGTTGTCGGCATAAGTATCTTTCCGCTATTTCCAGTTCATTTTGAGCGACAAATTGAGACCTAGAATCATCTATTACAGTACGTCCTAAATGCTCCAAAGCCTTATCTACATTCCATAAGTCAGCAATAATATTAGTACCATTATTAGATTTGGGCACACAATCAAATCCTCGCTGAACTCCTTCTACTAAATTCCTACCCCATCGCATCATTTGGCTGGAATCAAGTGTGCCAACAGTATGATTTCTAAGACCATCAAAAGTACGGAGCTTATTTGCTACGATAGAGCACTCAAGCAATTGTCTACCAGATTGCGGGTCAGCACCCATTAACAAAGTAGATGTAATCACACCGTTACCCAGATGTATTGTCTGAGTGACCAACAAAGGTGACCCATCGGCTTCTCGGCCAACTTGTACAGTAGGCTCCCACGCATTGTTACTATGTTTATCCTTAAGACGAAATTTATAGCCCTCCATTCCCACTGATCGATCATCGACAAAAACCATTTCACCTAATCGTATCGGTGCTTCACATTGCACCCCTTCCAACCTAGTATCTCCATAGTTAAAACTTTTGCCAGCTAAACCAGAAAGAACCTGCGCCACTAATTGTCGAAGCGTTCCTGCTGCATCAGCTAATTCCATAAGTAGTTGCACATCAACCGATTGAGAGACTTCAATGCCACCATCTCTTAAAAAAGTAAGATCTAAACTGGCCATAAAAAATCATTAGTAATAGTACGGTTTAGCACACAGAATAAACTTTAGTCAATAATGAATAATGCAGAAGGAGTGAGAGAGTAGATCATGAAGACGCAGACAAAGACCAAGACAGAAGACAGGGATTACTTTTCGGACATAGCTCTGATTAATGCTGAGAGCATTCGAGCAATGATATCTAACTTGGTATAAATTTCGTGAAAAGTGGCAGACATAATATGCCCTTCTAAATATAGAATTTTTACAACAGAGACACTTTCATGTACTGAACCACGTGCAATGGCATAAAACTTTCTTTTGTCTTTTTTATTAAATTTGCCCATTCCTTCTGAGATATTCAAGAGAATGCTTGATCCTGATCTTTGTAGTTGAGAGCGGAATTCAGCATTAATGGCCTGGTTTTTTAAACAGTACTTTACAATAAGTATGTAGCATTCTTCAGTTAACATATATACAGGCAATTTCTCAAAATAAAACATGTCGAATTAAGTAAAAGCTCTTCTTTCACGCTACCATTTTAATTATGAAATCTTTCTCCCTGTCTTCGTTTTGGTCTTTGTCTTCGTCTTTTATGATCTTCCTTCCCCCTCCCTACCGACTTTCTCATTTCTATTGTATCTTATGCTCAATTGATCAAGCTTCCTCATGCCCACTTCACTAACCTGCACCCTCTGCCACTCTGCATTCGCACTTTCTGACACTGAAATCGCTTTTTTGGATCGCCTCAGTCCTATCATTGCCAATCAAAAATTCCCGCTACCCAATCCTACGCAATGCCCTAATTGTCGTCTCATTGGTCGTGTCATCAATCGTAATGAACAATTCCTTTACAACACTAAATCTGCCCAATCAGGAAAAGATATTATTGCTTTATATTCTGCTGATTCACCAGCCAGTAATCGCTTCAAAGTGTATACGCAGGAGGAATGGTGGGAAGAAAGTATGGACCCCTTGAGCTATGGACGTGAGTACGATTTTTCTCGGCCCTTTTTTGCTCAATATGCTGATTTACATTTATCTGTCCCCAAACCTGCGCTAAACCAAGTAAGTAATGAAAATTCACCATATACGACTGGTACTGGCTACTGTAAGAATTGTCATCTAATTAATTCTTCTGAATACTGTCAGGATTGCTATTACGGCAAATTAATTCAAAGCTCGCGAGATATCATGGATAGTTGCTATATTTACGACTCTGAACTGTGTTACCAATGTTTCTATCTGACTAAATGTTATGGCTGTAATTATACGTATTACAGTCAAAATTGCACTGAATGTTATTTTTCAGATAATCTCAAAGGCTGTAAGAATTGCTTTCTCTGTACCAACCTTGATAACAAACAGTATTATTTCCTCAATGAACCTTTAGAAAAAGATGCTTACATAGCAAAAGTTCACGAATTCTTGGGCTCAAAAGAGAATATTACTAAAGCATTAGCCTTATTTACTGATCTTAGAAAAAAGCGAATATATAAATATGCTAATATTACCAATTGTGAATCATCCACCGGAGATTTCTTAACAAATTGTCAGAACTGTATTGATTGTTATGACACTAATGACAGCCAAGACTGTCAGCATGTCATAGTAGGCGTAGAAATCAAAGATGTTATGGATTGCAGTAATGTTTATGTGAAGCCGGAACTGAATTATCAAGTGATGGGAGCTTTAAATACCTATCAAGTACTTTTTGGTATTTATGTCTTTAATTCTCAAAATATTTTGTATAGCCAGTTTTGCTACAATTCTAATAATCTTTTTGGCTGTAATGGCATGAAAAAAAATGAATATTGTATTCTCAATAAACAGTATTCTAAATCTGAGTATGAAGCATTGGTCCCGAAGATTATTGCTCACATGAAAAGTACTCAAGAATGGGGTGAGTTTTTCCCACCAACCCTATCCCCATTTTCCTACAATGAAACAGTAGCCAATGAATATTTACCTTTAACTCAAGAAGCAGCACAAAAAAGAGGCTATAGCTGGAAAGAAAAAAATCAGAAAGATTATCAACCTCAAAACTATCATGTTCCAAGCAAAATCAGTGAGGTGAAAGATGATATCCTCCAAGCTATTTTAGCCTGCAGCACTTGTGGCAAAAACTATCGCATTTTGCCCCAAGAGCTACGAAAGTTGAGAGACACGAATTTTCCTATTCCCGAAAAGTGTCCTGACTGTCGCCACAGCGAACGCATGAGCTTGCGCAATCCTCGCAAATTATATGAGCGTCAGTGCAGCAATTGTTCACTATCAATTATCAGTCCTTTTGCTCCTACTAGAGAAGAAAAGGTTTATTGTGAACAATGCTATTTACAAAATGTATTATAAATAGCTGATTATCTGAGCGCCTTTAATGACCCCGATGAACTTCTGGTCGAATTATGGACAGATCTCATATGGTGGCCAAGCCATTCTGACCATGGCGGTCTCTTTCTGAGAGCACGTGTTTGGAGAGATTGTAATGTCCTGCGTTGAAACCCCTGTACTGCTTTAACTTTTGTGTGAAAGTTTTCTGAACTTATTTCTACCCAATGCATATCAGAAGGCACTGATGAAGAAAGTCCATACCCTTCGGCTTGCAGTACCATAGCCATTTTTGCCCGTACATCTCTAGTGTGGCGATTCTGACTAAGCTCTAACTTTAACAAAGCTTGAGCAAATGGTAGTTTCGCTTTATCCGGAATTGCATCTCTAAGGACATCATTAATATGCTGGCCAGGAGCCAAATGACAACTTGATAGCACATGATCCCTTTTAGACATCAATACATTACCCCCTCCTTCAGAAAGAACTAAAGGCAAAACTTCCACATCTACTCCCGAGGTAAGTGCGTCCAAGATTACGCCACGAACAGCACAAGCAGCAAAAACCCTCCTTAAATAAGGCTCTAAATTAGGCACAAAATTACCACTTTCCCGATCAGGATCAGGACTAGCCAGCTCTAAAAACCTTTGTTCTGTAAGCCATTCTACCTTATCGTGGCCATGCCTTTCTGGCTTCAAAGCTAATCGAGATGACTTTTTTAAGACCGCCACAATACGATGAATCAAAAAACGATATTTCCCATCCTCAGTATCATAATAAGGACAGTCTCTATCCAATTGCCAAACATCCCAATAGTGCTGGCCCACAATCATACCAATTTCTTCCTCTAGTTCACGCAATATAGTAAACCACAAATTCCTATCCTCAGGACTTTCTTTACCACTAATAAGCTCCCATTTTCCCCCATTACGCACGGAATCGCTCCTTCTCCTAGCTATTAAAACCGCTTTAAAATCAGCCCTCAGCATAGCAACGGATGCTACGATAACTTTTTTTCGTAAATCATCCCCAGTTTCACTAGGTGACGGCGGAGTCGAAGGAGGAATTGATCCCACAAGATCATGATGAAGAATTGAAGCCATATGCAAAAGCCGGAAAATAAAATACCACATCAATAAAGGATGTCAATAGTCTTAGCGTTGTTTTAGTCCATCAACCACTATTAGTTGATTTTTACTATCAGCCGATCACCAGCATTATTATCCGGCCCAGGTCATATTACTGGTGAGAAGCAGCATTAACTTACTATCAAGCCCATCAGGTAAAGCCGTGCCGCCTCATAACGCTCACGAGGTATTCTTCGCCAGGTGCCAAAATGATCAAGAATATCTTGCAAATGATTCAACACAACTTCCTTCTTTAGCAGAGTCCACCAGTTTGCTGGCAATTGACTAATTGCCTCAGGATAATGTTGTACTAAAGAATAGGTAATAGTCGCCAAGCTAGCACGTTCACGAGTAATTGAATCTGCAACACCGCTACAACGTCTTCGTTCCTGATGATTTGAAATTTTTGTATTCAATAAATCAAGCACCCAATCATAGTGAGACTGAGCTACAGAAGAAGTTCGTCCGATATAGATAGCTGAATCATTGCGCCCCATAGCAATATCTAAAGCGTTTGGCATAGTCCTATTCACATCAGGTTCCACTCCTAACTCAATCCCAAGAGTAAGAACAAAAGCACGTTCACGATCGGCACCATTAGCACTCTGAAGCCAAGCTTGAATTTTATCAGTATATAATCTTTCCCATACTGGTAGAATGGCATGTACAGGATAACTATCTCTATGGGTAGAAGAATCCCATCTAGCTACCTCACAGGCATTATTATAGTTAGTATTACTCGGACCAATGTCGGGCCCAAACTGGCTAATAAATGCTGCATGGATGCCTTCAGCTTTTTCTCTACGAGAACGTGCCTGATCCACCCTGGCACTAATGTCAGCAACCCAGCTCTCAGAAATACTTTGAGCAGTGATAGCCGCTTCATTAGCAGCTCGCTCTTGTTGTTGAGCAAAACGTTCCTGAGCAAGATGAGTGAGAGCAGAAGAAGCGGACTCATTAGTAACTAACAAAGAATGGTGAGAAGGTAGCGAATCAGTTGAGTTATTTGTGATCGGCCTATGAATTATTCCATCTGAATTCACCTGGGCTGTTTCGTTCCTATGGGCAGAAGGATTGGAAGGCTCACCTGAATTCAGTATATGTTTAATAGCCCCCACTAAACCAAGTGTAGCAACCAAGGCCAAAACTTTTCTATCAATTTTTAATCTTTTTCTAGATTCAAGAGAGTGATCTGATTCTGAAGGCAACCGAGACATATTGTATTTTTATAAATAATACCATAAATGCATTGAATCACCTATGCTACTCACATAAAAAAGCCATAGATCATTTACTTAATTTTATTCATCTTCGATCTCCTGGTATGCCTGCGTGCATTAGCACTTCCTCTTGCGCAAAGCCTTCAGAGGACACAGTCGGCAGCCTAACACTGCACTGGCTCAGCTGCTGGCCTTTTATTCATAATAACGTACATGTAAAATTAGCCTATCAGCGTTGGCCTACCTACACCGAAAGTTTCGGCAGACTGGCCTGCCAACCGAAGCTCGCAGAGCGCAGGTTGGCGGAGAGAAGGAGATTCGAACTCCTGATCCCCTTGCGAGGATGCACGCTTTCCAAGCGTGTGCACTAGACCACTATGCGATCTCTCCAAATAAAAGAATGAAGAATGAAGCGAGGAGAATGTGGATTAGAAAGACCTGCTTTCCCATTATTCTTATCCTTATACTAATCCTTCGAGTCCGTTTCGACTGTCCTTTACAAAAAGGCAGCCTTATTAATCGAGGATAAAGATTAGGATAAGACGAGTTCCTTCGGACTCGTTGGTGGGCCGGGACGGATTCGAACCGCCGAAGGCGTAAGCCAGCAGATTTACAGTCTGCCCCGTTTGGCCACTTCGGTACCGACCCCCATAAAGCGCTCACACTCTATAAACTTCTGCTTGCCACGTCAACACGGAATTAGAATTATAGATTCTAGATTCTAAAATCTAGATGAAATATAGTGAAGAAGTCTCCCATTTCTAATTCCTAATTACTAATTCACAATTTTCTTGTGCTTCAAATCACCAATCTCACTATCAATCACACTGGCACTGACTTACTCAAAGACTTCAGCGTTAATATCGAGGGTAAAGCAAAAAAACGGATTGCTATTGTCGGCAAAAATGGTTCTGGCAAATCTTCACTATTAAAAAGCATCGTGGGTATTTATGAAACGATTCCGGGTGAAGTGAATATTTATCAAGAAATAGTTTCCTATCTACCGCAAGAACCAAATTTCGGCGAGCATCAATTAGTGGGAGAATATTTAGAGAGCTTGATGGCGGAAGCATGGCACAATTACAAAGTGGATATTGCCATGCAAGCTGTGGGCTTAGCACCAGAATACTTAATCGCTGAAATACATCACTTGAGTGGCGGCGAAAAAATTAAGGTTGCCCTAGCCGGATTATTACTGAGTGAGCCCACAATTTTACTTTTAGACGAACCAACCAATAATCTTGATCAAAAAGGTATTGATTGGCTAGAAGACTTTATCCGCAACTTCAAAGGCACCATTTTGATTGTTTCTCATGATCGCAGTCTTATCTGCCATGTTATCCCAGAGATCTGGGAAATGGATAGTCAATATCAGACTATCCAGAAATATACAGGCAACTATGAAAACTTCTTAATCCAAAGAGCACATTATCGTAATCGTCTTCTCCATCAATATGAAAAAGAGGAAGCAGAAATCGAAGAACTTCGTCTCTGGGTAAGAGCCAACAGCAATCAGCAAAAGTTACGCTTTAGCAGCTTACTAGCGAGCAAAAAAGCCGCACTGGAAAGAGCTCAAGAACAACACATTAGTAAACCAATTATTGATCCAGTAATGAAACCTGCTAGGATTCCTGCCACTACTATTGGCTTAGCCTTAAAAGTTGATATTCAAGGGAAACAATTTGCTGATAAACAATTACTTGCTGGGGTGAAGTTCAAAGTTCATGGTACCGAGAAAGTATTGATCCAAGGTAAAAATGGAGCCGGGAAAACTACTCTACTCAACATTCTCGCCGGTTTAGATACAGACTATCAAGGCTTAGTAGAATATGGTGACAAATTAGTAATCGGTTATTTACGTCAACACAGTGAACTAGCGAAAAACAAAACTGTACTTGATGCCTTCAGTGATGCTACCAGAAAACCAGAAAGCATTGCTCGTAGTATTCTCCATCGCTTTCTTTTCCCCACCGACTTTATCGACAACAAAATTGTCACTTTAAGTTATGGTGAACAAAGACGTTTAGAATTAGCTATTATGCTTTGCCAAGAACCTAGTTTATTAATTTTAGATGAACCCACGAATCATCTCGATATTTTCTCCCGCGAAGTGCTAGAAAAACTTATTATCGAACAACCTATTCCCATGATCATTGTCTCTCATGATCGTTATTTTATTGAAAAGCTGAGAATAGAAAAGATTATTACCATTGAGTAATTAGGTATATAGTGCAATTAGTAAGAGGTATCTCCAACTTAGCATGTTTCCTTATCCTAATTCCTTCCATTTTCATTTGTAATTCGTAATTAGTAATTCGCAATTGTTATGATTGATTTTAAAGACCAACTTACCCCTGAGCAATACAACATTTGTTTTTTAAAGGGTACCGAGCCACCATTTTCTGGTAAGTATTATCAAAATAAGGAACCCGGAGTATATCATTGTGCTGCTTGCAAAAATCCCCTTTTCTCTTCCGAGACAAAGTTTGATTCAGGGACAGGTTGGCCCAGCTTTTGGGACCCGATGTATCAGGCAAATATTAAAAAAGTTCTTGATGAAGGTCATGGTATGGTGCGCACAGAAGTAACCTGTGCCAATTGTGGCGCTCATCTCGGTCACGTTTTTGATGATGGCCCCGCTCCGACAAATCAACGCTACTGCATCAATTCTTTAGCATTAGATTTTATCCCTAAAGCATCATGATGTTAAAAGCCTACTATCATTCTCCCATCGGGATAATCGAGATCACTAGCCAGAATAGCGCTATTCATTCCATTCTGTTTGTGGAACAAGCATTCAAGAATGATGCAGATGAATTGCTCAATAATTGCCTACTCCAGTTAGACGAATACTTCCAAGGACAAAGAAAAGAATTTAGTATCCCTTATCAACAAGAAGGCACCGCTTTCCAGCAAAAAGTATGGGAAGCTCTGACCCATATTCCTTATGGCCAAACCTGGTCCTATAGCGACCAAGCTAAATTCATTCACAAATCCCAAGCCATCAGAGCTGTAGGAGGCACCAATGGCAAAAATCAACTAACTATCCTAGTGCCCTGCCATCGCGTAATAGGCAAAGATGGTTCACTAACTGGCTATGGTGGTACTCTCCCCCGAAAAAAGTGGCTGCTAGAACATGAAAGAAAATTCAGCTAGACTCAATACACAATAAGGACTAGCAAATCTTTGTCCCATTACTTGTGCCTTCATTTGTAATTCGTAATTCATAATTTGTAATTTCTATGTCTTTCCTCGATTCCCTCAATTGGCGTTATGCAACCAAAGTATTCGATACCAATAAAAAATTGTCAGCAGAACAACTTCATCTCGTTACTGAATCTTTACGCTTATCTCCCTCTTCTTTTGGCTTACAACCATGGAAGTTTGTAGTAGTAAGTGATCCAGCCCTCAGAGTAAAGTTGCGCGAAGCTGCCTGGGGACAAGCTCAAGTTACCGACGCATCTCATTTAATTGTTTTATGTACCTTAAATACACTTGATACAGCCTACATTGATAGATTTGTGGATTTCATTGTCCAAGAAAACGGTGCTCCAAGAGAAGCATTACAAGGTTATCGTGACATGATGGTTGGTTCCATATCCCCACTTAATCCTGAACAATTACAAGCATGGATGCAAAAACAAGTTTACATAGCCCTAGGCGTAGCATTAAGCGCATGTGCTGTTAATCAAATTGATGCCGCACCGATGGAAGGCTTTGACAAAAATAAATTTGACGAAATTCTAGGACTGAATGCATTAGGAATAAAATCTGCTGTACTTTGTGCTGTAGGTTTTAGAAGTGACACGGACAGCAATGCTCAGCAACAAAAAGTACGTTGGCCAGAAAACGAAGTAATTATGGGGAAATAATATATATGCAACAAAAAACAATAACCGAGCAGCACAGAAAAACATACCAGGATGCCATCAATCAGCATAATAACGGATTACATGCTATGCACTGGCCTTTTTACAAGCCGGCTGCCAGAAGATACAAAGAATTACTTGTTGATATTGAGCTAGAAAAAAGATCCATTCTTGATGTTGGCTGTGGCTTGGGTAATCTATTGCCTTATATAGCAAGTAAATCAAACAACTTCACCTACCATGGCATAGATATCATGCCCGAATTTATTGCTCAAGCACAGGCATCTTATCCCGAATTCAACTTCAGTGTGGCAGATTTCTGGTCAGATGATTTTCAAGAAAAAGCTGATATTGTGCTGACTAGTGGCACACTCAACTTTGCAATTCTTGATATCGAGCAGAGAAAAAAAATGATCAAAAAGCTTTTTGATCAATCCAATTCAGCTACGGTCTTTAACATGTCAGGACAACATCCAGTGTCTAAAGATATTTCTAGTAAAGGCCTGATTAGATACGTTGATGCTCTAGAAATTTTTAATTATTGCTTTTCTCTCACCAAAAAAATTGTTTTTCGACACCATTATCATAAATATGATTTCACCATTGCAATGTTTCACCAGAAGCGGAAATAATATCCGTAGTAAGAAAATCTTTTTTCAGAAATTGGTATTTATCAAGACTATGGCTGTCTACTAAGCATAGTTTCACATGCGTTGAATTACTGCCGCAGTGGCCTTCAAATGCTAAGATATCATTAGTGCCATTCCATTCAATTTCATCTACCATTGCCACCTTACTCGATATATAAGGACGCGCATTCATCATTAGTTTATAATTAGCCAAACCGACTGAGCCATAGTGACCATAGGGATTTCTGTCCATCCCTAAGCTATAATATTCTTTTTTTTGTTTAATCGCCTCATCCACGAGTAGAATATCCGACAAACGTGCCAGCGGTGCTGGTAAATAAAAAGCTACTTTATATGGCAGTACCCGATAACATAAATTGATTGATTTCTCTTTTAGACGAAATATCATACCACCAATATAAGAAGATCCTTCATATAAAGAGAGTGCTTGGTATGGCCACTGATTTGGTGCCAAAAGCTTGGCAAAATTAGCCACAAAGTCACTACCACGACTGAGCATAAGCGCTCTATGAAGGGGAGCAAACTGGGCAATAAGCTCTTCACTTACAGCTTCAAATACAAATTGGTAATTGCTTTCTTTCAAGAGAGAAAACGCCTTTTTTAAGTGTCTCAGCGACTTCCCTTTAAATAAATCTTGGCCAGAACTTAGTTCTAGCACATTGATACGCCAAGTAATATGGTTGGGAAAAGAACCTGTTAACTTCATAGGTAATTATTCCATTATTAGCTAAAGGACAGCATCTTTATCATCGCACCACAACAAAACAACTTAATCCATCATGTTTTCCCAAATAAATAAGACCTAGCATTATTGTAGCATACAACTTTCTCTAATAGTGCAAAATGTGCTATCAGTAGACTGGTATTCTCAATTGCATGCTTGATCCTATAGTAGAAATTAAAGCAAAGTTATCGATCGAAGATGTCGTTAAAGATTATGTACAGCTCAAAAGAGCAGGCCGTAATTTAAAGGGCTTGTGCCCCTTTCATCAAGAAAAGACACCTTCTTTTATGGTCAGTCCTGACAAAGGCATTGCTTATTGTTTTGGCTGTCATCAAGGCGGTGATATCTTTAAGTTTTATATGGCTGTAGAAAAGGTTGATTTTGCTGAAGCCCTAAATGATTTAGCCGAACGAGTCGGTGTTGTTTTAGAAAAGCAAAACCCTCAGTTTCTCTCAGCCCAAAAAGAACAGAAAAATAGTTTAAAAAATCTGCTCCACAAAGCTACTCAGTTTTTCCAAGAGCAACTCAAAACCAATGCCAAAGCCCAAACTTACCTGACTGAGCGCGTTTTGGAGCCAAGAACTGTGACAATGTTTGGTCTGGGCTATGCCCCAGAGGGTTGGCATGGACTGAGTGACTATCTAACCAACCTTGGTTTCTCGACAGACCTGTTGGTACAAGCTGGCGTAGCTATCGCTGACGAACAAAATATCAAAAAGATCCACGATAAGTTTCGTGACCGCATTATGTTCCCTTTTTATAATGATCGCGGAGATATTATTGGCTTCACTGGCAGAGCTTTGACCAATGAGAATGAACCTAAGTACTTAAACTCTCCTGAAACTATCCTATTTCACAAAAGCTCATTTATCTATGGACTTCACCAAGCCAAGGAACATATCCGCAAAACAGGCCAAGTATATATAGTAGAGGGCCAAATAGACTGTTTACAAGCTCAACAAAACAACTTTCCCAATACGGTTGCCGTCTCTGGTACAGCATTTACTATGCAACACTTAGATATTCTCCATCGTTTTGCTGAAAAGTTAATTTTTGTGTTTGATGGCGACAAAGCAGGAAAAAATGCTGCCTTACGTATTATGCCTGAGCTATTAGCGAATGATATTAATTGTAGTTTTGCCTTGCTACCTAATGATAGTGATCCCGACTCATTACTACGCCAAGACCAAGCTCTATATCATACACTCTTAGCCAAGCCACTATACTGGCTTGATTACATTCATCAGGCTCATTTTGAACATGTATCGCTTAAGGATCCCGAACAATTAAAACTATTTACCGATATTTGCTTGCCCCTAATCAAGAAGCTACCCAAACCATTAGATCAAGAAGAGGCATTAACCAAAATCGCCCTGGTCACTGGTAAATCTCCCCACATTTTGCATAAAGCATTACAAAAGACGCGTAGCGAAAAACATCGTAATAACACTATCAACAAGACACAGATGCCAGATATGGTGAGCTATTATTTGGCATTTTGTTGTCAATTCCCTCAATTCATCAATGACCTCATTGATACGCATCTATTAGCATTTTTAGCTCCTACGGAACAAGACATTTACAGAAAAGCACATGCATATTATAGTGAGCCGCGAACAGCGTTACCCTCAACTTCGCTGCTAGATGCTTTGCCTATCCCTCAAGATACATTTTCTTTACTGCTCTTAGAGATTGAAGAACGCTATGGGGCCTATAATGAAGAACGAGTTGCTGAAGAGAGAAATACCTTGTTCAAAAGAACAAAAGAGACATTAAAGAAAAAACAACTCATTATTTTGAAGCAAAGACTAGAAGAAGCAAGAAAAGAAAACAATAAGGAACTACAAAAGCAAATTCTGGCCGAGACGGCCCAAACTCTCAAATACACTTAACATATTATCCCGTGGGTAAGAAAAGCATCAAGCGCGAACAAGATTCACTTGCCAAGTATCCTGCGGAAGTCCGGTTATTGATCAAAAAGGGTAAAGAACAAGGCTTTGTCACTCAGCAAGAAGTCATGCACGCCATTCCTGAATTTGAAACCAATTTGGCATTGGTGGAAGAAATCATGATGCAATTTTTGGAACATGGTATCGAAATTGTCGATAGTCAACAAGAATTTATTTGGAAAGATGCTCAAAAAGAAAATGCTGAAACAAAGGAAAAAAGCTCAGAAGATAAATTACGTGACAAATTTCTTTCTACCAATAAGAAAAATTTCGCTCTAGGCGATATTGCTGGCGACTCCATTAGAATGTATTTACGAGAAATTGGCCGTGTAGAACTTTTGACTGCCGAAGAAGAGGTGATGCTCGCAAAACGAATTACCAAGCATGATCCTGTAGCTAAAAGACAACTTGCTGAAGCTAACCTTCGTTTGGTAGTAAGCATTGCCAAAAAGTATGTTGGTCGTGGCCTTTCTCTCTTGGATTTAATTCAAGAAGGAAATATTGGTTTATTTCGAGCAGTAGAAAAGTTTGATTATCGTAAAGGCTTCAAATTTTCCACTTATGCTACTTGGTGGATACGGCAAGCTATTACTCGAGCAATAGCTGATCAAGCTCGTACCATTCGTATTCCCGTACATATGGTGGAAACAATTAATAAATTTACCCACACTCAACGTCGCCTCGTCCAAGAATTGGGACGTGAACCATTGATCGAAGAAATCGCCCAAGAAATGGGCATGGATGTAAAAAAAATCCGCTATATCAAAAAGATTTCCCAAGATATTGTCTCTCTAGAAGCACCAGTAGGATCAGATGGTGATAATTCTGGTAGATTGGGCGACTTTATTGAAGATGACGTTACCTTGAGTCCTTCATCTCAAGCTTCAAGACAACTTTTGAAAGAAGATGTTCACCGTTTGTTGCAATCTCTCACTCCACGTGAGCAGAAAATTATTAGCATGCGTTTTGGTCTAGAAGATGGTATTGGCCATACTTTGGAAGAAGTAGGCCAAGAATTTGGCGTCACTCGTGAACGTATCCGTCAAATTGAAGCCAAGGCTTTGGTCAAATTACGCGAACATCCTGAAAGTGTTCGTATCAATTTAAGTAAAGCCGAACAAGCTCAAGATAATGATCTCAACTTTTTGAGTACGAGCATGAGTTTTACCTACTTTCCTGATTTAGTATTTTTAGGACCACCAGGTAGTGGCAAAACATCTCAGGCCCACAAGCTAGCAGAGCGTTATGATATGACCATTTTTGACTTACAACATGAGCTGCAAAAAACAATGAAATTGGACAATAATGTGGGCAGACGTGTGAAACATTTACTCACTGCTGGACAAATTGTCCCTAGTGAAATTTTACAACAAATATTAGAACAATTTCTTATTACGGTACCAGCAGACAAACCCATTATTTTTGATAGTTTCCCTCGTAATTTAGCTCAAGCAGACTTCTTCAATCGCATGATGAGCCAAAACAAAAGGAATTTTGTCGTCGTCCTCTTCAATACCAGTGACGACCATGCTCTTACCCGCATCACCAAAAAGAAAGTGTGTGGCTACTGTCAGACTGTTTATTCAGCAGATTCCACACTAGAAACATGTGAAAAGTGTCAGCATGAATTGAAATTAGTCAAAGAAGAAAACATGGTAGGCATGAAGCTGAGATTGAGCTCCTACTACCAAGAAACAGCGCCAATAGTCCCCCTATACGAAAAAATCGGCAAAGTAATCAGTATCAATGCCGATGAAAACGAATTTGAAGTAAATTTAGCTCTCACGGATAGATTAGAGACTTTTGGCCTGGAGAAGAAAAGAAAGGGAGGGAAATAACTCCGAATTCTGAATGCGGAATGCTGAGTTCTGAATTGAATGAGGAGGCTGCGTCCCTTTCTGCTTTTCAAAAAAATCATACATTATCGTCTATTCAACAACTTTCGTTCCCACTGTCCATTCTGAATTCAGCTTTCTGCATTCAGAATTCATTTCAAAGCTTCCACATTCACTCCCTCACTCCAATCAATATTGGCAAATTGGTGTAATATTGCACTAATTTGTTCTTTGAGTAGATTATATTTTTGTAGCGTTTTTGCTTCAAATTTAATTGTTAAATAGGGACCATTTTGAGAAGCACGCATAATTACCATTTCATCTTTGGTGTCTAGTCTCACACCATCAATAGTGACATATTCTGCTTCAGGATAAAGTCTTCTTAATTCAGCTTGAATTTCATTATCTATCAAATGAAACTTCTCATTATCGGGACAGCCTAGTTTAATTTCTGGACTAGAAATATAGCTGGGGAAAGTAGCAAGCACTTGCCCCAATGTCTTTTTCTTACGAGTTAAATAAGCCAATAAACGCAATGATGCGATAGCACCATCATCATGACCGTAAAAATTATCAACGAAGTAAAAATGGCCACTCAATTCGCCCCCAAATGCCGCTCCCTCTTCTCGCACTTTCGCTTTAATAAAAGAATGTCCCGTCTTCCACATTACCGGCACTCCGCCACTACGCTTAATGACTTCAGTAACTTGCTTAGAACACAAAGTATTAAATACGATTTTAGCACCAGGTAAATTATCCAAAATGTCACCAGCAAATAATGACACCAATGTATCATTCCACAATAGCTTCCCCTGTTCATCTACTGCCCCCATTCGATCACCATCAGCATCATAAGAGAAACCTACATCAGCTTGTTCGAGTTTGACCCGATCAGCCAAACGCCTTTGGACAATTGACTCAGTAGGATCAGGAGTACCAACAGGGAAATTGCCATCTGGAACAGTATTTTGTTCAATCACAGTACAACCAAATTCACGTAAAATCTGGGGCAAAAATGCACCAGCAGTAGCTGCACAAGCATCAATTACCACCTTGAATGATTTAATGGGACCAATATAGCGTTTCAAATCAGCTATATAAGCCGGGAAAATAGTACTACGAATATGCTTGCCGGCGACCGGTAAAGCGACAAATTCTCCCTCATTCACCATGTGCTTAAACAATTGAATATCTTCAGTCAACATCGTCTCAGAGTAGCCAGTACCAAATTTAAAACCATTATATTCTTTAGGATTATGTGAAGCTGTAATCATAATCATTCCCCGAGTACGAAAATAATACTGAGCGAAATAAGCAACCTGAGTCAATGTCATGCCGATGTCATAGACGGTAATACCTGCTGAAAGCAACGTTTCAACAACAATATCCCGAAAATGAGGACTACTTAACCGACAATCAAAACCAACAACACAATCAGGAATACGGCGTTTAATTAACCACGTAGCATATGCCTTGGCTATGGTTGCAACCACTTCATCACTTAGTTCTTTCTCCACCAAGCCGCGAATATCATAACCTCGAAAAATGTGTTGAGAAACAGACATAGAAATTACAAATTACGAATTACAAATTCCAAATGGTCGGAACAAATAAGGAAGGAAATTATAGAAACATATTTCCCTAAAAAACGGAAGGATGAACTGGTTCATCCTTCCATTTTCCCTGAGCCCTATTTGTAATTTGGCATTTGTAATTCGTAATTTCACCGACTACGGTGAATATCCTGATAAATTTCTCTCGCTTTATCATGTTGTTTCAGCTTGCGATATGTTTTGGCCAAAAGTTCTAAATAGTCTCTACGTCCCGGATCTAATTGCAAAAGCTGCTGCACAGTTCTGACCGCATCTTCATAATGACCTGCTACTAACTGGATAGAAACAGCTTGTTCCAACCACACCGCTTCTCGAGGGAAATGAAGGATTAATTTATTAATCACTACCAAAGCACGCATATAGTCCCTTAGGGCGGTATAGGCTTCAGCTAGCAATACATGAATACGAATATAATGATCTGCAGGAATTTCACGTTTCAAAGCTTCTTCCAAATATTTTACTACCTTACGATAATCTTTCTTAGCATTAGCTTTTTCTGCTAATTCCGAAAGCTCACCAAAACCCATTTGATGGAGATTGCTTTGAAACATCCTTTCCAATGAAATCGTCTGTTCCAAAATTTGATCAATAGGTGCAAATGTTTCTTCAGCAGCCAAACGTGTTCCCGTGGAATAAAGGAATAGTCTGCGGCCAATAATAGCTAATGCTAAAAGCCATGAGATAAATGCTATATAAACCATAATCTAAGTAAGAAAAAAGTATTCTAATGCATTACGCAAAGTAGTAGTATGACGGGTATATGATAATGTAGAAAACCATTTTTGTAGAGTGCTGGAGTCAGCACCTTTACGCCAAAGATAATGAGACAGATTGTAAAGCAAAGTATCGCTATCATATGACTTAAGTAATTTCTCCAGCATTTGTTGTTTTTCAAAAAGCAGTTTTTGAGGATCAAATAATACATCTGCCTTTGCGATAAAATCCTGATCGATCAGAGTTTCCTTATCTGGAATACGAAGCAAACGTAGACGTGACAGTATCGGCCGCGACAAGGTTCGGGGCTTGGTGGTAGTAAGTAAAAAGAGTACCTGTTTAGGAGCTTCTTCCAAAAGCTTCAACAACATTTGTTGAGCAGGAATAGTCATCTTATCTACTTGCTCGATAATACCCAAAGAAATAGTAGTCACGCTTTGCAAACTAAATGACTGGCGAAAGCGACGTGCAGCTTCTACATCTATTTTGCCCTCTTCAGGGACAAGAGATTGGGCAAAAGCTCGCATTTCAGCGGCACCATTTTGCAAGAAATGGGTCAATTCTAAATGTAAAGTATCATTTTGACTGGCTACCAATAAATAGGCATGCGAGCGCTGAGGATCTTGTAAAATACTAGTAAGTGACATGCTTGCTTATCATCTGGCAAGAAGATACCATAACGCTGCTTTAGGTCCTAGCTATGAAAAAGCTCACCCCAATGCTCCAACAGTACTTTGCAATCAAAGCACAGTACCCAGACTGTGTATTATTGTTTCGTCTTGGAGATTTTTATGAAATGTTTGGCACCGATGCCGAGCTGGCTAGTCAAATTCTCCATATTGCTTTAACAGCCCGGAACAAAGGGACTGAAAATGAGATTGCCATGTGTGGTTTTCCCCACTTTAGTGCCGATCAGTATACCAAGAAGCTAATTCGTGCTGGGCACAAAGTAGCTATTTGTGATCAAATCAGTGATCCCAATTTACCTGGTATCGTCGAGCGTGATGTTACTAGAGTCATTACTCCTGGCACCTTGCTTAGCGATGATGAAGATGAGACGAAATTGAGATTATTGGCTGCAGTATCTTACCAAGGACAGAATTGGGAAGTGCTTTTTTGTAATGTTAGCACCGGTGAATTAATGCCCGGCTTTGGTACCACCTTGCCCGATATTCTAGAACAATTACATATTCGGCAACCGACAGAAATTTTGTTAGCTAAAGAGCATGAAGAAAAAGTTCAATCATTACTAAGACAAAGTAATATTATAGCTACCGTCACAGGTCTCAGCGGGGTATATGAAGCTGAAGGCATGATTCGCCACTACATTGAGAGAACCCAAAAAAGTGCCACTAATTATCTTCATCAAGAATTGCATAGGGAAGCTAAGACTATAGCCATTGATGAAATGACTTTGCGCAATCTAGAAATTGTCCGCAACAATCATGATGGCAAAATCTATGGCTCTCTACTCGACACCATCAATGCCACCATCACCGCCGCTGGTTTTCGCCTACTTCATACTATGCTCTTACATCCCTTAGCTGATGCTAACGCAATTATGTATCGTCAAGATATAGTCGCCGGTTTCACTGAGGAAAGTATTGTTCGAAAATCAATTCAAAACTTATTAAAACAGGTACATGATATCGAAAAAATCATTGCCAAAATCGTGCTTCGTAGTGGATCGCCACGTGATCTTGGCAACCTGAGTCAGACACTCAATTTATTACCCAATCTTTACCAGGCACTCCAAAAAAGCCTCAAGCCACTGATTAGAGAATTGGCAGAAACAATTAATTATCAGGGTCCCTTAACTGAATTGTTGAATAAAGCCTTGGTATCAGACACTCTGCCATTAACTCCTCAAGAAGGACACTGGTTACAAAGTGGTTTTGACTCAGAACTAGATGAAATCCGACGCCGTGTTTCTCATACTCAAGAGTGGCTGAGAGAATATGAAGAAATGGAAAAACAAAAAACAGGTATTGAGCAATTAAAAGTACGATTCAATACTATTAGTGGCTTTTATATTGAAATATCTAAAACCAGCCTAAAAAACATTGCTTTAGAAAAGATTGCCCATCTCACCCGCAAACAAACATTAGTCAATGTTGAGCGCTATTCTTCAGTAGAATTACACAATTTTGAGAGTGAATATTTAGCCGCTGAAGAAAAAATGAAAGCGAGACAAAATGTTCTTTTTAGCCACTTATGTCAGCAAGTATTGGCTGAGAAAGATAATTTGCAAAAATTAGCCAAAAACATTGCTCTCATCGATGTTTTTTCCAGCCTAGCACAAATAGCGGAAGAATATCATTACACCAGACCAGAAATCAGTATCGATAATAGCCTAGTGATTGAAGAGGGAAAGCACCCCATGATTGCCAGGAAGCTGGGTAGTTCTTTTGTAGCCAATGATACCATCCTAAATCATGACCAGCAGCAATTAATTTTGATCACTGGTCCCAATATGGGAGGTAAAAGCACCTATCTCAGACAAGTGGCTTTAATTGAAATATTATTTTTGATTGGCAGCTTCGTGCCCGCCCAAAAAGCACGACTGCCATTAGTAGATCATATTTTCACTCGCATCGGCGCTCAAGATCATCTCCTCCGAGGCATGTCTACCTTTATGGTAGAAATGTCTGAAACTGCTAATATTTTACGTTCAGCAACAGAAAAAAGTCTCATTATTTTAGATGAAATCGGTCGAGGCACTTCCACCTATGATGGTCTGAGCATTGCCTGGGCAATCTGTGATTATTTAGTACACAGCGTTAAAGCAAAAACTCTTTTTGCTAGCCATTACCATGAACTAATCCAAGTAATTGAGGATTTACCACATGCCAGTAATGCCAGCGTTGCTATCGCCGAACAAGCCGATCAAATTACTTTTCTTTACAAAGTAGTTCCTGGTGGCATCGGCAAAAGTTACGGCTTAGAAGTAGCCAAAAGAGCAGGACTCCCCCCCAGTGTAGTGCAATACGCACGTCACATTTTACAAGAACTAGAATCTGGAATACCAGTACCAACCCAAGCTAAAGAAGATGCCACTTTATTTTCTGTACCCATTGCTCCCGTGCAATCTAAGCTCGAACAAACCTTAGAGCAACTAGACATCAATACCCTAAGCCCCATCGACGCCCTACTACTACTCAAAACATGGAAAGAAAAATTAAAACAGATCTAACTATTCCTTCCCTTACTTCTGCCCTCTGCCTCCTGCCTTCTAACTTCACCTCAAATGATCCGCATTCTCCCCGAACATGTCATCAATCAAATTGCTGCTGGAGAAGTAGTAGAGCGCCCAGCTTCTATTGTAAAAGAATTGATAGAAAACAGTTTAGACGCCAAGGCTGATCACATCGTGATCAATTTACGCAATGGTGGCAAAGGATTAATTCGGATTAGTGACAATGGTACTGGTATCGCCCCAGAAGAATTAGACCAAGCTGTGCTTCGTCATGCTACTAGCAAAATCGCCAAGATTGAAGATTTAGATCATGTGCTCACTTTAGGCTTTCGCGGTGAAGCATTGGCCAGTATCGCTTCAGTAAGCCAGATGTATCTTGAAAGTAAAACATCAACGAGTAATAGCGCAAGTACTATTACCATGGACCATGGCCGTATCGAGAATAAAAATACCGCAGCGCGCGAACAAGGAACCACGGTCAATATTGAAAATTTATTTGCTAAGATTCCTGCTCGCCGCAAGTTTCTCAAAAGTGATCGCCAAGAATTGGCAGTGATTGTGCGTCTAATCCAAGAAATCGCCTTAGCCAATCCCGCTGTTCATTTCGAACTCAATCATAATGGTCAAGAATTACTAAACACACCGCCAAGAAAAAGCTTATTAGAAAAGTTTTATGACATTTTTCCCAGTCCCGATTTGCCAGGGAAAATGATGGCCATTGAACAAGAAGAAAATGGCCTAAAACTGCAAGCAATTATTTCTCAGCCAATCATAAAACGCGCCAGCAAAGGACAACAAATGGTAGCAGTCAATCAGCGCACCATTCGTGACTATCGTATTAATAAAACCATTGAAGACGCCTATCATACTTTTCTGCTCAGTTCAGAACATCCAATATTCTTCCTTCACCTATCAGTAAACCCTCAAGAAATAGACGTCAATGTCCACCCCCGAAAAAATGAGGTGCGCTTTGAACATTTGGACCACATACTAAGCTTCATTTATCGCTCAGTGAAAGGAACCCTAGAAAAGCAGATTCTGTCAGTTAACCCAAGTTTTAATTCGAAATTCGAAATTCCAAATGCACAGTTGAGCCCCACTTCGAACTTCGAATTTCGCACTTCGCACTCCCCATCAAATTCCGTAGCCTCTCCCTCAAATACATATCAAGCAGCCCAATTCAATCAATTATTTACAGAGGAAACGCCTCCTCGGCCTATCAAGGTTGTAAGCCAAATCAAGAATTCTTATATTTTGTGTACTGCAGAACAAAGTCTCATTTTGTTTGATCAACATGCAGCCCATGAACGCTTTATTTATGAAGAATTAAAAAAAACTAGAGCACAAAAGAGTACTCAGCAATTGATGAACCCACTAGAATTGACAGCCACCGCTGAGCAAAGCATTTTATTAGCTGAGCAACAACAAAACTTTGCCAATTTTGGTATTCAGTTAGAACAAAGCGGCCCTAATAATTGGCTAATCACAGACGTTCCTAATATGCCCCGTTCATATAAAATTGATTGGTCACAAGTTGTACTCAATAGCTTAGATCAAGTACATGCTGAATCTCTAACTCATAGCCTGCAAGATCACGAAGATGACATTTTGCACACTATGGCCTGCAAAGCAGCAGTAAAGTTTAATGATCATTTAAGTCTCAGTGAATTACAGCGCCTCATAGATGATGTCGCCTATTTACCAGGCATCTATACCTGTCCCCATGGGAGGCCGTTTAGATTAGAGCTGACTTTTAATGAGTTAGATAGATATTTCAAGAGACACTGATTGAAGTCAGAGGTCAGAAGGCAGAAGTAAGTAAGAAGTTAGTAATTATTACTTCTGAATTCTGCCTTCTGCCATCTGCCTTTTTATGTTACTTTTTCGCTGAATATCTTTCCTATGTACCAAACAGCCTTAACTATTATCCAAAGACTACATTCCAGCGGTTTTGAGGCTTATCTAGCTGGCGGTTGTGTGCGTGATATTTTGCTCAAAAAAGAGCCTAAAGATTATGACATCGTTACCAATGCTTCCCCAGAACAGATAGAATCATTATTTGCTGACAAAAGCCGCGCTATTGGCAAACATTTTGGTGTGATGCAGGTGAAAGAGAATGGTCATCATTTCGAAATCGCTACTTTTCGTTCCGATAGCAGTTATAGTGATGGTCGTAGACCAGACTTTGTCACTTTTACCTCGGCAGCAGAAGATGCCAAGAGACGCGACTTTACTATCAATGGTCTCTTCCTCAATCCTTTCACTAACGAAATTAAAGATTTTGTTGGCGGTCAAATAGATATTAAGGAAAGACTGATCCGTTTTATTGGCAATGCAGAAGATCGCATCAAAGAAGACTATTTACGCATTCTCCGAGCAGTCAGATTTAAAAATCGTTTAAACTTCCGTTTTGATCCGGCTACTTTTCAAGCCTTACGAAGCAATGCTGAGCTATGCCGCAAAATTGCTCCCGAAAGAATACGGGATGAACTCAACAAAATGTTATTGCATCCTAATCGTATCCAAGCAATCCAAGATCTAGCTGAACTGAATATTTTGCCGATTATATTACCTGAAATAGCTAAGCTCAAAGGGATTACTCAACCATATGAATATCATACTGAGGGCGATGTATTCGAGCATACATTATTAGCCTTAAAAAGTATCAAGTCACAGCGTAACTTAGCCTTAATCTGGGCCACGCTATTACATGATGCCGGTAAGGCAGAAACCTACCAGGTCAAAGAGCGTATCCGTTTTGACAGTCATGCTGAGCACTCGGCTAAAATAGCTAAAGATATTCTCAGCAGATTACACTTTCCAAACAGTTTTATCGCTGAAGTATGCTTTCTGGTGCTACATCATATGATGTGGGTAAGCTTGCGCGACATGCCAGATAGTAGAAAACAACATTGGATTTTCGGTCCTCATTTTGCCAATTTATTACGCCTATTCAAAGCTGATGCTAGCGGCTCAAAACCCCTTGACTTGAGCCTCTATCAAGAAATAAAATTGATTGTCCAGAAGATTAAAACCCAATACAAAAAGCTGCCACGGCCTTTACTCGATGGACACATAATCCAAAAAGAATTAAAGTTGGCACCAAGCCCATTGATTGGGCAATTACTTGAGAAAATTTACACTGCTCAAATTGAAAAAAAAGTACACACCAAACAGGAAGCACTGACTTTTCTTCATTCATTATATGATCACTTACAACATTGACATTACCGAGTTGCTAAGCAAAGGAGTTGGTGAACATCAGACCTTCTCTATCCCTCTCAAAAAAGGCACCCATGAGAAAATCAGCTTACCAAAAGGTTTAAGACTAAAGGGCGAAATTGCTCATTTAGGGGATTATCTTTTAATTAATTTTAGTACCAAAGAGTACACCGCAAAGCTTGCATGTGTTCGCTGTTTGACAGAGACAGATCAAATCACTAGTATTGACCAGGCTTCAGACAGCTATTCTTTGCTAGATGCTAAAGAAAATGACTTTCCTCTACTGTGGGAAGATGCTAATACTCATCAAAAATTCCTCGATATCACACCATTGGTTAAGCAGGAATTAGAAATGAGTATCGATCACACGCCATTATGCAAAGCAGACTGCCGTGGCTTATGTCCCAATTGTGGTAAAGACCTAAACAAAGAGACTTGTACTTGCTCCCCAGCCACCTCAAATTCTGCTTTCTCCCACCTAAAACCTCACTTCCCCCCTCATTCGTAATTTGTATGGGTTCGGCTATCGCTCACCACAAGATTCGTAATTTATAATTTTTATGGCAGTTCCTAAGAAAAAAACGTCCAAAACTCGCACTAATCGTCGTTATCGTACTTGGGTAAGTAAGGAGCGCAAACGTTTAAGCCAAAGTGTGGTATTAGTTCCTTATGGTAATGGTACCGAGCTTAAACCAGCACATATTTATTTGGATGATGGGCAGGACTTGCGCAAGAGCAAGAAAGTAGCCAAGAAAACTGAAGCTACTCCTACTGCTGAAATTACAACCAAGAAAAAACCTACCAAAGCTAAAAAAACTAGTACCAAGACAGAAGAAAGTAAGCAAGCTGAGTAATGAGTCAAAATCGTCATTTGCTTCGTATTTTTGTCATGCAAACTTTGTTTGAATCAAAGTTTCGCCCTGAACTCAAAATTGACGATATTCTGTTAAGACATATGAATGAGTACTCTGAGCAAAAAAAGGCATTAAGTGAGGATAGTAAGGTATTTGCCCTAAATTTACTGGGCAACACCCAAGCATGCGAAGAAAAGAGCATCCAATTGGTCTCTCAGTATGCCACTGAATGGGCCTTTGCTGAGTTACCTATCATTGAACAAGCAATTCTTAAATTAGCCGTATCAGAACTACTTATGCCCCAAAAGGGCGTACCGGCAGCAGTAGCCATCAATGAAGCTATTGAACTTGCTAAGGAGTATGGTAGTGATAATAGTGGTAAATTTATTAATGGCGTCTTGTCTTCAATCTTTAAGCAAGAGCTTCATGGCCAATCAACAAATTCTGCAGGAAATTAGCAGCAAACTCAATATCCACTTCAAAGATAGCAATTTGCTGTTTCAAGCATTGGTGCATAGATCATATATTAATGAACATCCAGAGCTCGAAACCAATAATGAGCGTTTAGAATTTCTAGGAGATGCCGTCTTAGAATTGGTTATTACTGAATACCTTTATACTAATTATCCTTTACCCGAAGGTGAATTAACCCTACTAAGATCAGCGCTAGTCAAAAAAGACAATTTAGCTAAAGTCGCTGGTGATTATACTATCGGTCAGTATTTATTTTTGAGTAAAGGCGAAGAAAAGTCAGGGGGAAGAGAAAAGAGTTATCTCTTAGCCAATGCTCTAGAAGCCATTATTGGCGCTGTATACCTAGATCAAGGCCTAGAGATAGCGCGCGCTTTTGTAATTACTATTATCATTCCTACTCTCCAAGAAATTGTTGAACAGAAAAGACATATTGATGCCAAATCTCTCTTTCAAGAAAAATCTCAGGCAATACTTAGCATTACCCCTCAATATAAACTACAGAGCGAATCAGGCCCCGCTCATGACCGTCTCTTTGTCATGGCTGTCTATCATGGTGATGATATGATCGCTACGGGACAAGGTCAAAGTAAACAACAAGCAGAACAAGCAGCCGCTCGAAATGCCTTAGCCGCGAAACAATGGTAAAAGATTCTATCCAAACATTCTTTATTCCTGAGACAGCCAAAGGGAAGCGAATTGATATTGTTATCGCTGATCTCACTGGCCTCAGCCGTAACCAAATTAGAAAACTTATTGCGGAAAGAAAAGTGGCTATTGATGGTATTGTTCTTAAAAAACCGGGCAGCACTATCAGTTCGATCCAAAAAGAAGTACAAATAGACACCTTACCTGAAGAAAGAAAGCGCATAATTCCTGAAAACATTCCGCTTACTATTCTCTTTGAAGATGAACATATCATCGCTATCAATAAAAAACCGGGCATGGTAGTTCACCCAGGTGTAGGACATAAAGAAGGCACCTTGGTTAATGCTTTAGAAGCGTATCGGACACAACATCAATTACCAGAATTACGCTTACTGCACCGACTTGATAAAGATACTTCAGGTGTACTGCTGGTCAGCAAAAATGAAAAGAGCTTTGCTCAGTTTAGCCAGCTATTTGAGAAAAGAGCTTTAGAAAAAGTATATCTTTCCCTCAATCTAGGAACTCCCAAAGAGCTTAAGGGTTATATCGATGCCCCAATAGATCGAGCTCTCCATGACAGGCAAAAATTTGCCATTTCAGCTAGTAGTCAATCACGTAGAGCCTTGACTGCTTATCAGGTAATCGACTTTTTCGGTGATATCTCGCTTTGGGCATTGAGTATTCACACGGGCCGAACCCACCAAATCAGAGTACATGTTAGTAGTATTGGGCATCCTATCTTGGGAGATGAAACGTATGCCACTGATGAAAGTTTACGCAAACAAAATGAGCTAGCCATCAAAAGACAGTTGTTGCATGCATACCGGATTACATTTGTTCATCCTATTACTAAAAAGGAAATTGTTATCCAAGCCCCCATGCCCTACGATTTCAAACAAATTTTAGGCAGTCTCAGCAATAGCAAATATAAAGTTCCTTCATTTAGCTTTGATCAATATGCTTATCACCATCAGTGGTGAATCATGTACCGGCACCACCACTTTGGCGAGAAGTTTGAGTAAAGAATTATCACTTGCTTGTTTTCTTGCCGGTGAGTTATTTAGAGAGCTAGCCCAAGAACATAATATCTCTCTAGAAAGCCTGATTAGTAGCAAATGGCATGATTTTCACACTGATACATTACTGGATCAAAAGATCATTCAGCTCTTTGATCAGCAAAATGTTATTGTTGAAGGCCGTCTAAGCGGCTACTTAGCATTTTCTCATCACATACCTAGCAAAAGAATTTTATTAGTGGCAAACAGTGAAAGTAAAGCATATCGATTACAAACCCGGGAAGGCGGCACTTTCGCTGAAGCATTAGTAAGCGTTACCGCAAGAGACCAAAAAGATTGGGCCAGATACCAAACGCTCTATGGTATTAGCAAAAGTATAGAAAAAGACTGGTATAGCTTAATTATTGACAATAGCAAGCTAACTGCAGAAGAAACGTTACACAGAGCTTTAGCGCATATTCACAGTAGTTAATTTTCATCGACAACGAAGTAAATTATAGTGTGCTTGCTAACTAATGTATGAAAACCCTGCAAACGAAAAAAGTTCGGGCACAAAAGATTGTAGCTATCTTAGCAAAGAAATATCCCGAACCGAAAACTGCTCTTAACTTTAGCAATACTTTTGAATTACTTATTGCCACTATTCTGTCAGCGCAGACTACTGATAAAAGAGTGAATATTGTAACTCCTAGCTTTTTCCCTAAGCACAATACACCAGAACAACTTTTCCAAATTGGCGAGGCGAAACTCGCTGACTTAATTAAGTCTATTAATCTTTATCCCACCAAAGCAAAGAATATTATTCGCCTTTGTCAGATTTTAATTGAGCAATATCAAGGTAAAGTCCCAGCTACCCGAGAAGCTTTAGAAGCATTACCTGGTGTAGGCAGAAAAACCGCTAATGTGGTTTTAGCTAATGCCTTTGGTATCCCTGCTTTTGCTGTCGACACTCATGTATTCCGCGTCACCAGAAGATTAGAACTCAGCAATGGCAAAAATCCTTTACAGGTAGAAAAAGATATCACTGCTTTGCTGCCCGATACTATCTGGACCGCAGCCCATCATTATTTTATTTTTCATGGTCGAGAAATCTGTGTTGCTCTCAAACCAAAATGTGAAATTTGTCCTGTGAAAGATCTTTGCCCCTACCCAAAGAAGCAAGAGAAAGGGCAGCTTTGAAATGCTTTCGATAAAAGAAAAATAGCCAATTAAGCTGACCCAAAGTACACCATCAGCAAGTTTTGCACATCAAACCTTTTCAACAACACAGGAGAGACATTAGAGCACTTTGCACAGTAACAAGATTTGCACAAATGGCTTTTGAACGAGTCAAAAAAAAATAAAGAACCCACAACACACTCACCATTTTCCACACTGTCAATAACAAGTGGAAAAATCTGCATTGCTTTTATGTAGCTATTTTTCTAGAGTAGAACTGTTTGAACATGAGTTTTGCACAGAATAAAAAGTTTTGAACAAATGGCTTCCAAAGAACACATTCCAGTATTAGCCAGCGAACTCATTGCCCTTTTACAACTCGAGCCGACACACACAGTAGTGGATCTTACTCTTGGCCGTTCAGGTCATGCCAGTTTAGTAATGACCAAGCTTAACTCCGACGGTTGCTTCGTGGGCATTGATGCAGATCCTGGCCAAATTGCTTATGCCGAAAGCGTTTTACCTAAAAATAGCAAACGTCATTTAGTCACTAGTAATTTTGCCCAGATCACAGAAACTCTCAGAGCACTAGCTATCCCTTGCGCTAATAGCATTTACGCTGATTTGGGACTATCCACAATACAATTGTTAGATCATGACCGAGGCTTTTCTTTTCAAAGTGAAGTGGCCCTGGACATGCGTCTCAATGTAAACACACAAAAGATAGATGCCCAAAGCATTATCAACCAATGGGATGAAGTAAGCTTAGCTAATCTTTTTTGGGAATATGGAGAAGAGCGCCTCAGCAGACCGATTGCCAAAGCAATAGTAACCCATAGAAAAGTTCAGCCCATTAAAACTGGTAAACAATTAGCAGAGATTATCGCTCAGATAAAAAGGGGCGGTGGCAAAAAGATTCACCCAGCTACTCAAGTATTCCAAGCTTTACGAATGTACGTCAATGACGAATTAGGAACACTAAGAACAATGCTGCAATCTATTCTGCCCCTACTGTGTAAAAATGGACGTTTTGTTATCATCACCTTTCATTCAATCGAAGATCGCCTAGTGAAAAATGTGTTCAAAGAGTGGAAACAAGCAAACACTGTAGAAATATTGACCAAAAAGGCAATCAAAGCCACTTGGACAGAAATGAAACAAAATCCTCGAGCTCGAAGTGCCCGTCTGCGAGCAATTCGCAAACTAACCTAATCCTCCTATTCCTTAGTCCTTTCCACTTTTCATTCGTAATTAGTAATTCGTAATCCGTAATTTCACCATGACTGTTTACGTCCTTCCCCGCTCTCCATCCCATTCAGGTTCATCCCCCCGGCGTAAACATACTATTTCTTATGAAGTTAAAATTGGCTTGGTCACGCTAAGCTTCACGCTAATTGGTTTAATTAGCTTATTAAGTTTTGCTTCTCTCAGCCACACTAGCAAAATTCAAGCTGCTGGTTATCAAATCAAAAAACTAGAACAAGAAAAAGAGAGTCTCATGAATACTCATAAGTCTCTTACCATGGAAATAGCCAAAAGACGTTCCTTAGCAACGCTCGAAAATAGTGACCGGGTCAAGGCAATGGTGGTGGTCACCAATCCTATTATTGTTGAAAGCCATCAAAATCTTGCGCTTAAATAATGAGACGCTATGAATCGTTGCCGTACTCTTCGCATTGTTTTAGTAGGGCTAATGATTGTGCTCACCCTGCGTTTAAGTTTTCTGCAATTAATTGAGGGAGGCTATTACCAAGCATTAGCAGAACAACAACACAAGGGCGTAATTACTCTACAATCACGCCGAGGCAATATTTATTTAGCCGACAAATCAGGTGATCCTGCTCTATTGGCCGCTGATACGGCCTTGGATGTAGTATTTGCCGATCCGGGACTAATTCCTCCTGAACAAGAACAAGAAACTATCGACTTATTAGCACCTTTGCTTTTTGAAATGCCCAAAGATCAAGAAGAAAAGAAAAATTTATTACAACAAGATGAGATTATCCTAGACGAACAAGGCACCTTGATAGAAGAAGTGGCTAATAGCTTTCCTGAAATTAAACCAACAGTAGAAGTGAAAGAAACTTTTGAAAGTCTATTACAAGCATACAAGGATACTCTAGTAAAAAAAATCCGCAAAAAAGAAGTAACGCATCGAGTGCTAATGAAAAAAACTAATAGTCATTTCATTGAAAGTAAAAAAGAAGTGGAACGTTTACAATTAAGAGGAATTTATAGCGATGAAGATGAAATTTACGCTGATCCTACTATTATTGACGACCCCTTAAAAACAGCTCAGGATCTCCACAGCGCCTTTGATTTGCCTCGACCGACATTAGCAAAAATGCTTAGTCGCAGTGCTATCCGCTATGTCCCCTTAAAACACAAATTGTCCCCAGATATTTCCGAAAAGATTAAAAATCTTCGTCTCAAAAATGGCAAAAAACTTACCGGTATTGGTCTGATTCCTGAACAATGGCGATTCTATCCCGAAGGCAATTTAGCCGCGCATATTGTGGGATTTCTCGGCTATGACAAAAAAGGTCAATATGGCCTAGAGAAGCAATTTGAAGAAGAACAAAACGGTGTCAAATTAGCAGGGGTGAATGGCAAATTGTTGATTGATCGCGATCCTCAAGGTAATCAAATCGTGGTCGGTGATAAAATTACGACACCACCTGAAGATGGTAATGATATTACCCTAACTATTGACCGAGTAGTACAAGGCTTTGTCGAAACCGAATTAGAAAAACAAGTAAAGGCAGTTCAAGCTGAAAGTGGTCAAGTGGTTGTCATCAATCCAAAAACTGGAGCCATTATCGCCGTTGCCAATTATCCCAGCTTTGATCCCAATTTTTATTGGGAAAGCTACGAAAAATGGCAAGAAGGGATACATGCCGGTGAATATAAAAACAAAATTGGTCCAGCAGTATTTACTAATCGCGCCTTCGTTGATATGTACGAGCCCGGCTCAGTATTTAAAGTAATTACTATGTCTTCAGGTATAGATAGTGGTGAAATCACTCCATTTTCAATCAATTGCGAACATGAAGACACCGTATATATTGATAATTTCCCGGTAAGAAATTCTACTCTCAAAGCTTATGGTTGTATTACTATGACCAAGGCCTTAGAAGTGTCCAGCAACTTAACCACTTTAACAGTTTCTCGCAAGCTCGGTCGCACACTCTTTTATCAATACATCAAAAACTTTGGTTTCGGAGAGACCAATCCAATTGAGGTAGATAATGGCTCGCCAGGTTGGGTAGCACCACCGGATCGGTGGGCAGATATTGATTTGGCAGCAGCTGCTTTTGGCCAAGGTATTGGAGCAACACCATTACAGGTAATCAGCGCAATTGGTGCTGTGGCTAATGATGGTATCCTCATGAAAACACATTTAATTGCTAGCTATCATGATCGCAAAAATGATCGCACTACTCAAACCATCCCTCAAGAAGTACGTCGCGTCATTAAAAAAGAAAGTGCAGACCAAGTAAAAGGTATGATGGTCTCCACTGCTCAAAAATCATATAAAGCAACAATTAATATTCCCGGCTATATCATTGCTGCCAAAACTGGTACCGCCCAAATAGCATTAAAAAATGGGCTAGGCTATGAAAAAGGTCCAGGCAGCACCGTTGGTTCAATAGTTGGCTTTCCTGCCCAACACCCAGAATTTGCCATCCTAGTAAAAATTGATCGTCCCCTTAGTACCCCCTGGGGAGAAGGAGCCGCCGGACCACTTTTCACCAAAGTTTGTGATTACTTGCTGAAGTATTATACTATCCCACAAGACTTACCAACATAAATTACAAATGCTAAAACCTGTCTTGAGCTTGTCGAAAGATTACAAATTACAAATTAGGGCTCAGTTAAGAACTGAAACCACAGCTCAGACTTTACTGGCATCCATAATATCTCACTTTTTCCCAATCTCTTATTCCTCCTCCTTTCAATTTGTAATTTGTAATTCGTAATTTGTAATTATTTCATGAGTTTCCTGACCAGCATCAAAACATTCATCAGCCAAAAAACAACCAAAAAGGCTATCTCTTTTCCCGCACGCAAAGCTCGTGGTAATTACGCCTTAGCCTTAGATATTGGCACTGAATCGGTCAAATGTTTAGTCTTTAGCACTAGACAAGATTTGCAGAATAAAGCTCGTATCCTTGGAGTGGCTCATATCCAGCAAGAGCACGGGGACATGAATGGTGGTGCTATTGTAAACACGGATAAAGTTGCTGAGAAATGTAATCAAGCTGTGGAAGAAGCCATGATCATGGCCAATATCGAACCTGAGCAAATGATAGTTGGTATTGGCGGTGAGCTAGTAAAAGGGGCCACTACCACTATTGAGTATGAAAGACCGCGGCCTCAAGAAGTCATTAACTTGAATGAATTAAAAGAGATTGTTCATCGAGTACAGTGGAAGGCATTCGACCGCGTTCGCAAGCAATTAGCAGCCGACACCGGCTATCCAGAGATCGATGTCAAACTGATCAATGCTGCCATTACCGAAGTCACTGTCGATGGCTTTCAAGTGGCCAATCCTTTGGGGTTTCAAGGGAAATATATCACCATTAGTATTTTCAATGCTTTCGCTCCTTTAATTCATTTTAGTGCTTTAAAAAATATTGCTGATCAATTAGATTTTGATTTATTAGCAATCACGGCCGAGCCCTATAGTATTGCTAAGGCCTTGAATGAAAGTCACAACAACACCTGGGATGGCATTATTATTGATATTGGTGGCGGTACCACAGACATTGCAGTCATTCGTAATGGTGTGCTCGAAGGGACACAGATGTTTGCTATGGGCGGCCAAGGGGTAACAAAAAGAATTGAACAATTACTAAATATTTCTTTCCAGGAAGCAGAACAAATTAAATTAACACTCAAAGATAAACCATTACCAAGGGAACAATTAACCCTTCTCCAGCAACATTTATTATATGACGCCAAAATCTGGCGCGATGGCCTAATTCTTACCCTCCAAGAATTCAGTGAAGAACACCATCTCCCTAGAAATATTTATCTCTGTGGAGGAGGCAGCCAATTATCTCAGATTAGCCTAGTGTTAGAAGAAGAAACATGGTTTAAAAGTCTTCCTTTCCTAGAAAAACCATCTATTATGCAGGTGGGATGCAATGACATTAAGTCATTTGTCGATGAAACAGGAAAACTCAAAGAATATCATGATGTGACTGTGCTTAGCCTAGCCCATTTAGCTCTCGAACTTGCCGGTGAAGAAAGATTAGTAGACAGAATATTACGCAAAACATTAAAAATGATGAGAAATTAAATCTATCGTCCCCCTCAACTCCTCAATTTCGCACTTCGCATTAATCTATGTCCAAGTCCCCTCTCTACATCGCCGCTGACGAAGAAGTCACCAGTATTCTGGAAAGACTCAAAACTCACAAAGAAAAAGAGTTAACTCTCCAAGTGCCACCACAGGCCAAACTATTTCAAAGCCCAATTCATTTGAAGTTGCTCTACAATGAAGCAATAGCACTCAATAAAATCGTAACTATTGCCTCCACCAATCAGGTGGGCCTCACCTTAGCAGCCAACACTGGCTTCCCTACTGAGCTCTTGACTGAGAAAGAAATGCCGAAAGAGAAAGGGACAAAACGTGGCCTTAAAGTAAAAGAGAGTATTGATAGCAGCACATTTATGATGCCATCTCCAGGTAAAAGAATAATTAACCTCTTCTTTTTAATTTCCGCCTTAGTATTTGTGATCATTGCTTATTTTGTCTTACCAACAGTAACAATTGAGCTAAAACCAGAGGTAAAAATTGAACGTCCTATCGAAAGAGTGACTCTAGCTGACAGCACTAGAAATAGTGCCGAGATTGCTATCAGTAGTACGCCAATGATTGGATCATTACCTATTGATACCGAAATTGAATTGACCAAGACGTATTCCACCAGTGGAGTTGCTTCTAAGGGAAATAATGCTCAAGGACAATTAACTATTTTCAATCAAGGTGACCAAGCGCAACTACTCATCGCACGTACTCGCTTTCGCTCTCCGGATGGCTATATTTTCCGTATTCCCAATGCTGTCAGCGTACCTGCCAAAAGCAGTACCAAAACACTGGTAGTAGCAGATCCGCTAGATGACAAAGCTCAAGTAATCGGGGCTAAGGGCAATCTCCCAGCTAAGACTCGCTTCACTCTGCCTGCTCTAAAAGGTACCTACAAAGACTTAATTTACGGTGAAAACGAGCAAGCATTTACTGGAGGAGTCACTGAGGCGATCAAGGCAGTAACTGCTGAAGATATCAGTAAAGCTAGTCAAGATATTGTCAGTGAAGTTAACAATTTAGCTTTACAAAAGTTACAAGAACGAGTTGACCAGGAAAATAAAAGTAAAGGCAGCTCACTAATTCTAGTCAAAGATCCTAAAGTAGTGAAAATCCAAGTGCAAAAAACAGAAGTGAAAGATGGTGTGAAACCAAATGATCTACGCGATACTTTCCAAGTCTATACTAAAGTAAAAGTAAATACGGTAACTTTTGAGCGTAAAGATATGATGAAAATTTTGGATAGAAAGTTAAGCAGCCTGCTCAACCCTGATCTCCGCATTGCTGCGGTAGATTATGATGCCCTAGAACTACAATTTGTGGAACAAGATATTCGTAATCAAAAAGAAAAGTTCAATGTCACAGTTCCCTATCGACTAGAATATATTTTGAAACCAGACTATCTAGATCGCATTAAGAACCAAATTATTGGTCTTAGTTTGGTTGATAGTGAAACATATCTCAATCGCTTGGAAACAATAGCTGAATCAAAGATTAGTGCCTGGCCATTTTGGGTAAAAAGCATTCCTGGACTGAAGAGCAACATTACAATGAAAGTACAAACAGCAACCCTTTAGCTCAAATTACAAATTACCAATGAAGGAACGCAGTAGCACAATACCACTCTTTATCTGTCATCCCCTCATATCTCTTTTCCTCCCCCGAGCCCCATTTGGCATTCGTAATTTGTAATTCGTAATTATTTCATGAGACTCTTAGCCCTAGATTACGGCCTCAGAACAATAGGTGTCGCCATCACTGACCCCGGTGGTACCTTTGCTTTTGCTCGAGAGAGCTTGGCTAATGATAGTAGTATCTATACTTTACTGCCCCGTATGTTGCAGCAAGAAAGTATTGAAAAAATCATTATTGGCCGTTCAACCAGTATTTTCGTCCAAGAAAAAGCGGAGCAATTTGCCAAAACATTAAAAACTGCAGTACATATACCAATAGAATTCATTGATGAAATGTTCACTACCAAGCTAGCCCTAGAAATACCCCTGGCCATTGGTATGAAAAAAAAAGACCGCCAGAATTTTGACGACAATAGTGCCGCCGCTGCTTTTATTTTAGAAAACTACCTAAATCAGAGCTAAGAGCGAAAAGCTAAGAGCTAAGATTGCTCAAACCTCTTAGCTCTCAGCACTTAGCTCTTAGCTTTTCGCATATGTTTTCCCGCCAAAAACGTCTCAGTCGTTCCCATGAATTTCGCAAGCAGCAGTTAAAGCATGTGGAGAAAAATCTGCAAAACACTGAGCCAGCTGCGCGTAAAAAAAAGCAATACATTGTCGCTTTGGTACTTGTTTTAAGCTCATTAACAATTGCCCTCTACACGATATTTTTTTCGCCCATCTTCAAAATAAAAGAAGTAATTGTTAGTAATGAAGGCACCATCAATTCTCTTGACCAAACCTTAGTAAACGATACTTTTCAATATTTGATTGGCAGAAATATTTTTCTCAATTCAGCCCGAAGTATCTCCGAATTTGGTGTCCGTTCATTACCTAGACTCAAAGAAGTACGAGTGACCATGGCCTACCCCGAGACAGTTAAGATAAGCGTCCGGGAAAAAGCAATTTTGTTAGCTCTTCCCATGAGCGATAAATTTGCCCTGATCAATGAAGATGGCATTGTCGTCAAATTAACCCCAGCCATCGATGAACAAATTCTCAAGACATTTATTCAAGTAGATAGTGATCATAAGTTAGATACCTTTTATCTCAATCAGCAGCTCTTCTCACTCGATCAAATTCGCTACATCATTACTAGCCGCGGTACTATTACTGAAAAGACTGGTTTCAATATCACCGCAGCCACTTGGTTCCCCGACCGCAAAGAAGTGCATTTGCTCACTGACCAGGAATTCTCCATTTGGCTCGATACCGATCTCACTGTCGATACCCAAGTAAATAAACTGTTAAGTATTTATCCCAGCATTCAAAGCAGTAAGAAAAAAGTTCAATATATTGACTTGCGTATCCCTGAAAGAGCCATCGTTGGCAACTAAAATCATTTCCCGAAAAACCAGCAGTACAACTGTTTTACTACTGCCATAGTTGACATATTATTTGCCGAAATCAGCAATAGCAGGACCTGACAGATTATTCACGACTTCAATTATTAATAACCAATTGACCATTTGATATTGTCAAGGGAAAAAGAATGAGTTATACTTACTTGATTTATAACTTTCTCCCCCATGTCAGACTTGGCTGCTATCTCGCATATTATTGGTGATGATCTGATCACCAGCTACATGCGTCGCTTCGAAATAAAGCGCAATGTTACTCAGGCTGAGAATTCTACCTATATCCAAAATGCAGCTAAGTATTTAACTGGTTTATTCGATGATTACATTGTTGATCACCTCACCGATCAAGATGTAACCATACTGATCGGCATGCGGTTGGCAAGAGCGCCCCAGGCTGAGATTATGAAGTTTTTACAAGAAAAGATTCCCGACTTAAGTCAACAACTAGAACATGTTTTTCAACAGTTTCTAGCCAAGGAAAATACTGTATTTTAATCTCCCAACTCTATGTCCACCTCAGGTCCATCAGGAAATCCATCAGCTATTCCCCCTTCACAACCAAAACATCTGGGCAATACACCGCCACAACAGTTGGATTGGTCTGCTGCAGCTATTAGTGCCAGAATGGCAGCCTTAGCCAATACTCCTTATGATAGTGCTGTATGGTCAGCAGAAAGATCCGCTTTAGAACATGAGAATTACAAACCGCTGGTAGCACCTGAAGCTTATATTCAAGTCGCACCAGATAATGATCAAAATATTGGCGTAAGAATTTTGCAAGCGGGAATAAGCATGCATACTGCTCTCTCGGGTAAAAAGGGCGATCATGCTCTGGGCATGAATCAAACAGTAGATACTAGTAATCCCAACAATACTAAGGCTGTATGGGTAATGGCCAATACAGGAAAGGCCAAAGATCAGGTGGAACAACGGACCCAAAAAGTTATCGGCCAACTTACCGATACCGATCCGAGCAAATTAGATAAGGCTCATTTCTTAGCTACTATCAATGCTCAAGATGTAGTTGCTGGCAATGAAGTCCTCAGCACCGTACGCTGTACTTTGAACAACGATGAACTAACCGTTAATCGTAGTGGGAGAAAGTGTCGTGTGTATGTCTTTTCTCTTGCTGGTGAAAAGAAACATGAATTTAACAAATTCATATCTGCAGCTGAAGGCGGCAAACCACCAATTATCAATACCGCAGAAGAAGACTTAGAACAAAAATATACCTTAGAAGAGGGCAACCTTGTCATTACTATTGACAGCGAAAAAATAGACGAAGGTGATATAGCAAAAGCAATTAAAGAATCTCAAGGTAATCTTTTTGTTCTCGAAGCTAAGTTATTAACTCTTAATAATAACATTAAGCGAGATAAACCTACTCCTGAACTTAGTAGAAAAGCGCTCAATATTCACCTCTATCTCCACAAACCATCTGAGGTAAATAAAAACTTAGACCACCAGGTCTTCCAAGCTGAAGCCAATGCTGTATCCGCCGTAAGAAGTAGTTTACATGAAGTTTTTGCTATTCCCGAAGGTCCAAATTCTCCGGAGAATGCTCGCGATCGTGTCAAAACTTTAGATCCACTTTTAAGACCTAGCCGAGAACAAGTAACTGCTGGTGAAAAACTAACCCAGCAAGAAGCGGCTGCTCCAGAAGCACCTAAAGGTATTTGGCAGAGATTCAAGAATAAGTTTAAAGGGCATGGTCTTGAGGCAGTTGTGATTGCTCCATTCAAGGCTGCCGCTGAGGGTGTACATGCCTTATCACAATGGAAAGCAAAAGTATTAGGTTGGCAAAGCGGTGATAGTTTGCCCAAAAATATCGCCAAAGCGGTAGTATCAACCGCATTAATTGCTCCTGAGTTGATGGCAACGGTAGCCACCGTGCTCCCATATGCAGTTTCTGTAGTAGTCGCCACCGGTATCAAAACGGTTCTTAAATCAGGTTGGGAAGGTCTGAAAGCACTAAAAAATATTCCTTTATCCTTTACCAAAGGCGCTAAAGAAAAACGCTTAAAAGAATTAGAAAAGTTTTTAGACACTGCGAATTTGCCAGAACCAGCTAAAAGCTTGTATCAAAAACTTCCACCTGATGCCAGAAGAAATGCCTTACGTCACCTGCGTAGCATTAATCAAGCTATGCATCGGGTACAGGAAAGTGAAAAGATTCAAGATGATCATCCCGATTTAGTAGAAGAGGCAGAGTTTAGTAAAGAACCAAAGCTAAAGGCAGTTTTACATATAGTAAGTCGTATTCCTCTGATCAACCAAATGCTCACTAGTAAAGTGAGCCCTAAAGGAACTGATGGGAAGGCTCTCAGAGGCAGTGATGGACATCCGCTGACAAAAACCCAATGGCTGGGCTCTATCAATGCTGCTCACGCTATTGGTGATTTGATCAAGAAAACTGACGCAATGTCAGATAGATTGGAAGTGATCATGAAAGTAGATCAAGGTAAAGACCAATGTGTCTTAACTAAAGATCGTCTAGCAAAAGAGCTATTAATCATTATGGAGCAATTCGCTACTGAAGCAATTGTCACAGGTAGTAAGACCAATGACGCAGCTGATCAGGAACGTATTGCATTCAATCAAGAATTAGTGAAGGCAAAAAGTGCTACTGATAGAGCTCTAGCAGCAAGTTTCGCTACCGATGCTCAATTTGAAAAGTGTCTCAATAATGCAGATCGAAAAGAAGCATTAGACAAAGTTGATGCTATCAGTAGAAATATTGCAGCCTACTACAGAGCAACTGTTGATTGTGTAGAAGGGCAAGATCTCAGCAACCAAGTGGCTCTAACTCAAGCCAATGGTGCTCTTGAAACAGGTGATATAGAAGCTTTGATTGATGATGTTAGACAAAAGGCGAGCACTGAACCAGACGGTGCGATAAAAAAACGCTTAGAAGACTTCTGTAACGAAGCAGAGACAGTGGCAAAACGAATATTTATCAACAGAAATGCTAATTTATTTGCCAATAACCCGACGCTAGCAGCAGTAGAAACTGCTATGAATACTGCTACACCTGATAGCTATGGCACGACAATTGCACCAGCTCTAAAAGTTGTGCTGATATCAATGAACCGTGCAGTAGATAGTGCCATACATGAATTAAGGGATTTGAGGCAGAATCAACCAAACGAAATCGCAACTGTCAAAACTACAGCCCAAGCGATAATAAGCAGTGAACTAGCACAAATTGAAGCGATTTTTGCTCCTGCGCTTGCTGCTGGACATATACAAAGAGCCGATCTGGACGCATATAAAGCAGCAGTTGAACAACATTACACTACCCAACTTACAGCCTTATCAACACCTGATGATGCAACAGCTAGTTTTGTTACCCAACTAAATTCTTTTGCTAATGGCACCAGAGAAGTAGAAGACTTGGTGACAGTAGAGGATATTCGTCCTCAAAATGAATTAATGGTACATGAAACTGAGAATGCATGTCAGGAAGCATTGAAACAGTATCTCGAGCAAATCAGAGCTGATGGTAATACAGAGGATGCCGCAGAAGCTGCTTTAGCTGCGCTAGAGACTATTGCTGACACAGTAAGAACAGTGATCGGTAACCAACCAGCTTTACGAGCAAGTCCCGAATTCGAACAAAAGTTACGCATTTTAGTGGCTCATTATGAAGCAGAAGTGGAACGTATTCATACTAGTCGTGCACGCACAGTAGATACCTACAATCGTAGTGAAGTGGTGGGTTATGCATTAGAATCTTTGGAACGCACTGGCTTGCCAGCTTTTGCCAAATTGGTCAAAGAAAGAGTTGTCTTAAGTACCAGTAAAGCCCTAGCAGGAAAAGCTGGATTTGCCCCCTCCCTAACGATCTTAGCAGGAGCCACTGCTAGTCAATTGGCTAGAAATATGGCTGCAGCTCATGTCCATGAAGGAGTCCGCAATGCTCTTGATCTCAATCAAGATGCCGCTGATTTGGTAGAGCTCTTACCTCTTATAGAACAAAAAGGCAGCTTCTTGGGCGTTGTCATGCCTGAAAAAGTAAAAAGCGCCACTGACGGTAAAGAAAAAATTAAATGGCTATCAGACACCTTGTCCAGTGTCAGCGATGCTTACGGTGTACGTAAGGTAGCAGCTGAAATTCATGGACTTGTCACCCATATCACCGAGAAAGCAAGCATCAGCACCGAGGAAATAGCTCAGTTAAAAGCAGCAAACAAATTGCTTTCTCAATTACTCGGATCTGTCTATAGCAATACTACTGGTGTCAAAGAAGATATCGGCGGCACAATGCTCAGTCGTAGTGAGGGAGCTGAGGTAATCAGAGAATTACAAAGCTATTTACGTGGTTTAAGCTTAGGCCTTACAGCAGATGAAAATAAAGAATTACGCAAAGCACGTCTAGAATCAAGACCTGGTGTGGCCACATATCTCGGCTCATTAGCAAAAAATGGTGCCTGGGGTGGATTGAAAGAATCATTTGGCAGTGCGAAGAAATTCGCTAAGTTCGCCGGCAGTACAGCCGCAGCTTGGTTCTTCATGGACTTAGCAATGAAATTCGATGTAGCACTCACTCACTGGGCTGCTGATAAAATGGATCATGTGACTGATTGGATCGCTAAGAAGTTACCTGATTTTATTGGCAAACATGTCTCAGAACACTTGTTTACAGAACTCATGCATATTGCCGAAGCACCAGCAGCAGCTCTCGGTTGGCTAGGTAGTTCACCAACCCATTTCCAAGACGCAGGCGGCTTAATCAGCGGCGCAATCGGTATTCCTGGCCGTATCATTCATGGCACTCCATTAGTAGGAGATAGTGCTAATAGAGAATTACATCGAGCAAATCAAGAATCCTATGTTCGCTTAGCAGGAGTAGGTAGAGAAGCCTTGGCATTAGCTGACAGAATTACTGGTGGTCGAGCAAGTAGATTTATAGGTAGACCATCAGGAGAAGGTCAGACAACAAGACCAAATCATGCTCCGATACAACGTGATGGTTTACGTCCAGTGCCTCCAGCACCAACTTTACCTGACGCAACTCGTCCAGGCGAAACTCCTGCACCAACTCGTCCAGGCGAAACTCCAATACCAACTCGTCCAGGTGAAACTCCAATACCAACTCGTCCAGGTGAAACTCCAACACCAACTCGTCCAGGTGAAACTCCTGCTCAAAGAATTCCTCCACAGGTGATTGAAGTATTGAGTCGACCAGCTGAAAGTCACGAATACACTGTTCGTACGCGCAACGCAGCTAGCGATAATGATCCTCTGACAGTAGACAACAATCGTGGCCGAGAAGGAATTATTTATGATGATTTGCGTGGTAGAAGTATGACCGGTCCAGATGGTCAGCAGCATCAAATACCAGCTAGCCTAGCAGGTAGAATGGCCAATATTCTCCAACATGAAATGAATAGCAATGCCGACTTCCGTCAGCTTGGCCATAGTAGGAATAATGACAAAATTGCCATTGCCATCGACGATCAAGGTCGTGCTGTAGTCACGCTTACTCGTGGTAATAGACACGTAGTTGTAGCTATGGCTATGGAAGAATTAGTCAGTCGTGCGCATCCTCGCTCTAGTGAATTAAGAGCGATGGGAGTAGTAGCGCAAGCTCAAACTGCTCCAAATCAGAGGGCAGGAGTCAGAGGGCAGAATGCTGGCTCAAGTGAGGCTGGAACAGCAGAGAGAGCACCAGCTGCAAGAGAAAGAAATAGAGATCGTACTCGACGTGTAGCAAGCACTGAAGCTGTCCAACCAAGTCCAAATGCAACTCGTACACCAGAAGCATCTAGACCAGCGCCTACAGCTGAAGTACAAAGTGCTCGACCTACAGCTCAGAGAGAAGTTAACGGTCATCGTTTAGCTACTGGGCCAAGTTATGATCGTGAAGCTCTTGAACGACCGATTTTAGCACATTTTGGTATTGATTCTGATGATCTACTCGATAGTAAAGCAGAAAGTGCTACTGCTATAGATAGTGATGATCGCGATGATCTTATCAGGCAATTGCGCAGTATTCCTGCACTCAACACTGAATTTACTTTTGGCGAAGGTCAACACACTGCCGATGGAAATATTATAGAAATACAAAGCCGAACCAATCCCAATAGCTATGTACATTTAAAAGTTTTTGAACATGAAGATGTTTATTACTTTGAATCATTTGGCAGCAATAGAGCTACCGGTTCATTTGCCGAATATCACACGCAGCCAATAGCGAGACAACGCTTCGATTTGGTGCTAAGTATGCTAGCTGCTCGAGCTCATAATGTACCAACCCCCACCAGAGCAGATCAAACATCAGGTACACCTAATGCTACTGCTACTCGCCCAGCGGCAACAGCTGAAAGAGTGGGAACTCAGCCTAGCACTGCTCCAACAGATACCAATAGCACCCTAGCTATTCGCGTGAGCAATGCCATGATCGATGATGAAGACAGAACTGAATATACTAGCGCCAGAGTAGACCATGTCAGAGCCTTAACTGAAAGAGCAACTCGTGATCATGCTATCGACACCATCACCACTACCCCTGCAGCAAATAATATTCTTTATGCAGAACATGGTGATACAGTTTCTGATATTCGTGTTCGCACCAATGATGGTCAATCAGCAATAGTATTGCATTTAACTCATGATCCTGATCATCCTAATGTAATCTTCGCCCAAGCAGTAAATGAAGGCACAGGCAGATATAGTGCTATGCAAACACGCTTCGCTCAGCCCATGCACTTCGAACAAGTAATTGGTTTATTAGCTCGCCAGGCTGGCACACAACCTACTGAACGCCACGAGGCTCCAGTGGAAACTGCTAGACCAGCAGTAGCTGCTGAACAACGTTGGACGGCTGAAAGATTTGAACAGCAAGCAAATTTAGCTACTGCTCAAGCAACTAATGATATTGCTGCCGCCTTGCATCGCGGTCTACCAGATAATCTTAGTGGTTGGGATGTCACATCCAGCAGACCCGGATATGTTACCTTGAGTTATCGTAACACTAGAGGAGCACATTCTATTGAAATTGCAGTCGCCCCAAATACTACCGACAATAGTTCCCCAGCTCATAGAGACGACTTTGATGCTCGTGTTACTGCTACCAGAACAGGCAGAACATTTGCTCGTATTGGTAGAGACATTCATGGCACACCAGCGCAAGTGGTCGCCGCTATCATCAACAGAACATTGCGTTATTCTGGAACACAACAAACTAGAGTATTAACTTCTCTAGAAACAGGATTAGATCACTTGGGTGAAGCGCCTGCAGCTACTCAACCAGCCACAACAACTCCTGGGACCGGCACAGCCGGTGATACTAGAGCAGAGGTTGCTGCGACAGTAAGAAACACCCCAGCAGCCAATGACACTGCAACTGAACGTACTACAACTGAAGCAGCAGTACGCCCAGCCGCAACTGTAGTAGATCTTAACGCCCAAAGAGCACGGGTTCGAGCAGCAGTAGAAAGCGCTCGTCAGCAATTAGCCGGACAAGCTACTGGCACTGATGGGGGTACCACTACTCGTACTGAAACGCCTCGAGCTGATGTGAGACCCACACCAGCACCTGCTCCCACTGCCACACCGGCACCTGAAGCACGCGTGGCAGGTACTGTCGAAGGATTAATGAATCAAGTAACCGGTAGTAGGACACCAGAAGTATTGGCTGCAGCTGAAAGAGCAAGAACTGAAAGAGATGCGGCTGCTCAAACAGCAAGAGAAAGTGGAACCCAAACCTTAGCGGGTGAGGCGCTTATGACCACACGCCGAGAAGCCATCGCTACCCTGAATAGCGTATCTGGCTTGCGAGCACGAAGTGGTCCAGTTGCCGAAAGTATCGTACTTAGTAATCCTGACAATACACAACAATACATTACCGTCCGCATCACTGGCGTAGAAAATGGCCGGGTGATGGGTCGCGTCACCATGAGCACAGCAGGTCTGAATGTAGACCATGAGCCTCATCCTTTAAATGAAATCGGTCGCCTAGCTCATGTCGCTTTCCATCCCACAGCAAGTGAACGTCCTACCGTAGTCGACATTCGTCGCTCAGCAGTAGCAGGCTTCACTAGTGTTACTCCGATGAACGTAGCAACTATGGATGCACTGGGAGCTCCCGATCGTGGACGCGAACCTGGTGTGCGTGATGAAGAAATTGCACCAGTAGCCAATCCTGTGGAAACGTTACGCGGTTTATTGAATCAAGAGTTTACCAATGAACAAGCTGGTAGGGCTTTACGTGAGCAAGGAAGATATTTCCTTGGCTTCATCAAAGTAGGTAGAACTGACGAACAACGCCGCTTAGTAGAACATTTCAACAACGGTTCATTTGAGATAATGCGTGCTGCTGAAGATATTGCTGAACAAATTAGAGTACTTCACAATATCCCAGGCTATGCAAATGTTCGTGTCATTGGTGCCCAAGAAGTAATTGAAGCTATCGCTACTGACCTGGCCCGGGGACGCAATATCGAAGTAGAAGATCTAGTAGATAATCTCGGTGTGCCCACTAGTGACCGTGATTTACGTGATCATCCTCAAATCCAAAGAATTGTACAAAGAGTCCATGGCATTTGTCGCATCGCTTCAGGTTTGAGACTACCGGAGGGCAGCACTGAAACTTTACGTACTGAATTAGTAGATCAAGCAGGACGAATTGGTCATCTGAGTACCAGTGCCACCGAGTCATATAATACCGCTCGCGGGCAAGGACAAGCAGGACTAAACGCTATGCTCAACTTTATTTCCGATGTCGATAGTGACAATACTATCGAAAGAGCTGCTGGCACTACCGTGGACCCAAGTATTATGGTGCGCTTAGGTAGAACTGGCCATAGCGGCACAGAAGATAACATTCGCACTTGGCTCGATGAACGCACTCGTAATGCACATTCCCCTGCCGAGGCTTTGGCAGAGCTTAATCGCCTCCGAGAATCAGGTGAAGCATATATTCGTAATCAAGCTACTTTAGTGGCAGCTCATAGACAAGCTCGCGATCAAGCAAATACAGAATTAACACGTTTACGTTCAGCAAGTGGCGACCATGCTGCTGAAATTGCTGCACTTGAAGCCAGAATTGCTGGTGAAGAAGAGTTTATTGCTATCAACACTCGTGAGTTTGCGAGACACCAGGCTTCTGCTGCCATTACAGTTGGTACAGATATGGCTCACACCTTAAATGAACATCAAGTTCGCGCTATTCGGATCGGTTTAGTAAAAGAATATGCTCTCCAAGGACGTGATGTTACCCGTGACGCTCCTGCAGCCAGAACTGGAGAAAGACCAGCAGCTACTTCACAAAGTGTACCTGCTCAAGTCACTCCAGAATTATCTGCTGAGGCCAATCGTTTAATCAGTGGTATCAATCTACCAGCAGACCTCAACAGTATGAGTCACACTGCTCTGGTACAAGCACGTACCCATCTCGCAAATGAAATGCGTGAGCGAGTATATCGTGGTGAGAGATTGACGCCAGCTAGCTTACAACTGATCGAACGTATGGATGCAACTATGTTGCGTCAAGATCTCGCCCATCGTACCGCAGTCGACATTGCTAATCGTTTAAATTCTGAGCGTTTCCGCAATAGTAATATCACAGTTTCCGCGTCAGAAATTGAAAGACATCTATTAGATGTTGGTGCCGGCGGCGGGATCATGTTTACCAATGGTGATCCAGAAGGTGGTGTTGGGGTAGGTCTCAATGTTAGACCATTCCGTATCACTACTGGTGGCGGCCGTGGTTATATAGAAATTATGAGCATTCAAGCTGGTGGTGGTATTACTACCACTGGTGACGGTAATCTTGGCGTCAGCGTACGCCCCATTCACTGGGAAATACGCGTAGGCTCAGAGGGTAATACTACTATCGAAACTGGTGCTATCGCTGGTATCCATCTCACAGGTGGTATGGCAGGTGCTTATATCGGAGTGAGAACATACCTAGGTGGTGGTGTGGATCTCAATGTAAGAGCTAACGCTGGTGTTAATGCAGGCTTCGCTGGCGGCGTCACTCCAGCTATTGGTGCCATGATCGGTTTAGAAAGAAATACACCAAGAGCTTTTGAAGGAGCGAGAAGAAATCTTTTTGCTGCTACTCAACTGCGTGATCCTAATGATGCTCAACCCGATATAGCTGAACAAAGAGAACGTGTATTGGCTTTGTTACCTGATCTAGATGAAGATCTTGCTGGACCAATGCATGATGCCCGCGTTCATGAGCTATACACCATGTTACAAAATGCAATCAACACCCAAGCTCATGTCAGCAGCGGACCAAATAGCGCTGTAGCAGTAGCTGGTGGTGGTGTTGCCATCGGAGCAATCTTTGATGAAAGAGGCACTATTATCGGCTTCGGTCCATATGTCACATTACGCATCGGCAGCCATCTTGAATACCGTTTTGTCCCAGGTAATAGAGAAGCAAAATTCGAACTCATCCGCGATCGTAATGCTGAAATGATCAGCAACTTGCGCAATAATCGACACACTTTCACTGACCCAGATGGTAACAGAACCCGCACAGCAGTATTAAGTGTAGAAATGACCGGATCTAGTGTGGGTATAGATCGCAGTGGAGAACTACGCCCAGTCATGCATAGCAGCCGGGTAGCAACCACAGGTAGCGTTCGTGTAGATACTCCTCGTGACCTGACCACTACAGTCAATAACTTCTTGCGCCAAACTGCTGGTGTCAGAATCACTGGTTCTAGAATTGCCGTAGAACAACCAAGAGCTAATGTACAATATCGCTTCATGAGTTTTGTGCCCGGAATTACTATCCAAGCTAATAGTGATGGTCACGGTGCTAGCTTTAGCAGAAGCGCAGATGTCCAAAACTTCAGTATTGCTCGTCGCCTAGTAATTAGTGGCCCAGCAGTCACTGCTTCTGGTAGAAGCAATGTAGAAATCATTGCCTTCTTACCAAGAGATGCCAGTGATGATCAGCTGCAGACCATGTTGACCAATGCTACATTAGGTAGAACTAATTATGTCTCCGTTGATCCTAATCCAGGACAAACTGAAACCGCATTATATTTCAATCGATCACCAAGTCTTGCGACTACTGCCGCTAGTGCACCAACTAGTACAGTTGCTGGTAGCACTACCATGCCAACACCTGCCCCTGAAGCACCAATGGTAGTTGATGAAGCTGTTGATGAACTATTAGTCGGTAGAGCAGTAGAATCACAATTAAATACTGCTGATAGAGCGCTCTTAGACCGTGTATTCCGAGAGTTTACCCATCGTCCTGATGTTATTCGTGGTTTACGCCGACATGCCAATGTCACGCGTGCTAGACATACATTAGTAGACGCAAGCAATCAGAGAGTTCTTGATGAGGTAGCATACAATGCAGAAATCCAAGCTTATATTACGAATCAAGTCCATCAACTCATTGGTCCTAATGAAAACTTTTCAGAGCGAATGAACTGGGCAACAGTATTGGCAGCGTTAATTCCTACTACCAACGTAAGCAATATCATTCACCGCTCAGTCTCATATGAAAGAGCACAACTCGAAAGACGTTTGAATGCAATGAACTGGGGAGAAGGTCACACCCTCACCCCTGATGGTCATCGATTACCTGATAGTGTACAGACCGGATTGAATGCCGTAATTGCTAGATTGCGTGCCCAAGTAAGAGCCTTGCCTGCTGAGGTTCGGGTAGGTCCACAAGGTGGTGGTCAAGCCATCCCTGAAGGCTTCGTGGTAGCATTCCACTCAACGAGAGATGCTAATGATCGTCGCACTACCCATCGTCGAATGCTTACTACCCGAGAAGCAACAGTGCGTAGTGTAGCGACCGAATTACGACCAATCAGAGAATACACAGGAAACGAAAGAGCTGCCGCCGAATATCTCTTCGAGCGAGACATTAGTGCTGCTTATGTAGAAAGCCAAACAGCCCGCTTTTTCTACAACACCTTATCTGCTGCGGAAAGAAGCCAACTCACTCAACTCAATAATGGCTTGAGCGCTCCTGAACGAGAAGCAGTACGACAATTAAGCAATGGCGGACGTCATATGACAGCGGAACAAAGACAATTAGCTCAGGCTGCAATGGCTCGATTGAGCCCAGAACAAAGAACTTTCTTGGCCGGTATTTACACTGACTTCCACCGCAATAGCGAAGCATTAAGAGTTGCTGCTAGACGTGGAGACGCATCATTCACACTGACTCATGGAAACAATAGCGTTCAATTAGCTTTAAACAGCAGAATCGTATATGGAGTTCACTCCGGTGGTAACAATCCTTATGCTGCTCATATTGGTAACTGTGGAAATTTCTTCCAAGGTGCCAACTTAGAAATTCACGGACCTGGTGAAGTACCAGTACCACCAACACCAAATGGCATTAGCTTCGCTCGTGACTCAATGGGCGTAGATAATCAAACTCAAGCTACTCGCACTCCAGGATGGGATTTGGTACTTGGATTTGCAGTTGGTATTAGATCAACTGAGACCCCCTCTGAAGAACGTGTAGGACATCCAAATGCTCGCGGCCCTAATATGCGACGCCGGCCTGGTCCATCAGGTGATCACCCAAACGCTGAAGATCCCAATCCAAGACAATGATTAAAACAATATTGACTATTATCAACTAAGATGTTACTTTTATATGAAATTTTATCATCACGACATGACTAACTTCCTTAAGAGAGGGATCTCTCTCAGCGTTCTAGCACTTTCAGTGTTTGCTCTTATCCCCTCACCGACGGATAGCCTGACCACTATGGCAGCTGCTGGTGATTGGAAACCGGATACCACATTTGGTCCATCTGATAGAGGCACGCTCGGATTTCCTCATGCCACAGGTGTTAGTCGTAGTGTGAACGCTGATGTACGGCCAGATAACGCTGGCGAATCGACCCAAGCTTTTCGTATTCGTCCTAGTGATATTACTGCTGGTCATGTTTATACTTGTGATTTGTCTAATCCCAACAATCATCTTGATGAAGCTGATAATCTCCATTATTTCCCAGATGGATTGCCTTATTCATCTTTCAATAATTATCGTAATGAATGGACCAATGATCCACAAAACCCACCTTTACAATTCTTCGATAGTGCCAATAGTGATGCCGCACTTGCAGGTGAAGTAGAAAGAAATTATGTTGGCGGGAAAGCATATTATCCAACCGAAGGAGTAGTCGATGGAACCAATGGGGCAAAAGATCTAGTAACTATTACTGATAGTACCTTAGGAACAGATGCTGATATTTCCTTTCAAGCTTATGTTCATAACAATGCCTCAACAGCATTAAATCCAACAACCTCAGATCCAAGAAGCAATCTCAACGGGACAAATCTAAGCGCGCGAGCTACTAATACTCGCATGCACTTTTCCATTCCCAGTGTAGCTATACCAAATAGTGGTGGCCAAGCAGCTATTATCAATCGTTTACGAGCTGATAATGCATATAATCTTGATTTACAAAATTTCACCGACCCATGTCTAGGATTCAATGCTAGTTTTAATCAAATCTCAGATCTAGCAAGAATACGCAACAATGCAAGTACTCCGTTAACCTTTGTCGCTCGAAGCGCATTTATTGATAATCCTTACATTACTGACAGCAGCAATCCTAATCAGCAAATTGAGTTTCCTGCTGCAGCATTACGTGAATTGGTAGACCCTGATCTCAATCAATCTCACATTACTGACCAAAATGGTCTTGCTAATCTTGGTGGAACCCAAGGAGCAAGAATAAGTAGTGGACGAAGTAGTGACCCCGCACTGCGTGATGATCCAAACCAACGTTTTTTAGTAAGCGCATGTGCAGAAACAAATGCTAACATGGCTAATGTAACTTGTAATGCCTATGCTCCACCAGTACTGAATGGCAGTGAATTTGATGGTGAGTGGTATGGGTCTACTGAATTTGTTCGTTATGTCGGCGTGGATCTAGATGCAGTTGCCGCTACTCCACGACTTTCAACCAGCAAATCCGTACGTAGAATACAACCTAATGAGGAACAATTTACTACTGCCGGACCTATTAGTACCACCATCGAAGGTAATAGTACTGGTGAAGTAGAATACCAAGTAATTTTACAAAATACCGGTAACGTTGATATTGACAATATTAGCTTCGGTGATCTACTGCCACCAGAAATGACTCCAGTTTTTTCTGGACCCAGCAGCCTCGCTGGTGAAATAGCAGTCTGTGTGGATTTGGCTTGGGCCTATACTGCACAACCATGTAATGTAGCAGCTACCAGTATTCCTTTGACAGCTAGCAACACTACCATTGCAATCGATTCAAACACCATGCGTGTTAGCACAGCACAACCTTTAGCCCGTGATCCTGATTATATTGTCAATGGCACTGGAACTAACGGACAAGTTGTTCGCATCCGTTGGAGAATGACTACTGCATGTAGTGCAAGCAATCCTCCAATTGCTCACAATTATGGTATTACTACCGCCTCATCGAATGGTGTTCAAGCGCAAGTAGTGACCATATCAGGTTTTACCTCAGCCAGTGACAATCCTAATATCGATCAAAATGATTGGGCTGATATGTTCCCAACAGGAGCGTCTTTATTGCCTCAGTTCACCTTTGCAACCAATGACACACAAGTACAATTAAATGAATGTGAGGACCAACCAGGCACACCAGGCATTAGAATTGGTAAATATGTTCGCCGTACCAGCCCTGTTTCTACTGAAACATTTAGTACTAGTGCCACATCTACCACTATTACTGGTAATGAAGATGGCCTAGTTGAATATGCTGTGCTGATTGAAAATAATGGGACTGAGGATTTACCTCATGTTTTCTTTGCTGATCGCCTGCCACCAGAAATGCAATTGTTTAGCGGTACGATTCGCAGTGAAGTTTGTCAAAACATTGCTGATGCCAGAGCTGTTGCTGATTGTCCTTCAGGCGGGTTAATTACTCTTACCGATGCAGTTTACAATGACAGCACGAGAATTATTGCTTTTGCTGGTAACGAAATGCGTTCTCCAGCTATCACTAGTGATCTTCCTTTTGCTCCTGGTCAAGTAATTCGTATTCGTTGGAGAATGCGCAGTGTATGTACTCCAGTTGGCACACCCCCAGCTGTTGCTAGAAATTATGCCTTAGTATTAGCAGCCATAGATCAAAGTAATATTGCTCCTGTCACTACTTTTGCTGGAGTAACCGCCGAACCAGGAACACCTGCGGGCACTTACTTTGTCTCACCTAACCAATTTAGAGCATTATTCTCATCAACAGTTGTAGGATCTTTCCAAGAGCTCATTCCTAATCCTACCAATAATACCACTGTAAATAGAAACAGTTGTGCGACCCCTCCTCCACCAACAGTAAGAAAGTTTGTCTCAACCACTCCGATCAGTGGCACTAACCCAAGTTCATTCGATGATGCCCAAACTCAACCAGGTGTAGACTTTGGCGAAAGAGCACGTAGCACTGCCTATACAGTTTATTATCGGGTAACAGTACAAAATACTGGCACTACCAACCTTACTGATCTGATTCTACAAGATCGCTTCTACCTGCGTGATGGCACTGTAGTACAACCACAAACTGTGCAAGAAGGTGTTGGTAGCTCACTGGAAACTCGTGTAGTCAATAGCGCTACTAGTGAAACAGCAGTGACTCCAGATACCAGAAAAGTAGTGTACCTGAGCAATAATAGCACTACCAATATTCTCCGCTTCCGCGTTCCTACTTTAACCACTGGTGAAACACTTGCCTTCTACTATAGTGTCCGAGTGAACCCAGGTGCGGTGACTACTTCCCAATACTATCGTAATGAAGTAGAAGTATGTGTGCCTCCGACCACTACCACAGGAGCTTGTGTCGATGGTGGTAGAGATTTAGCTTTCCATCAGGATCGTCCTCGTACTGAGACCAATCCATTGGTAATTAATATCCAAAAAACTGTTAATGGCCAGGATGCTAATGAAGCAACATTAACTGGTCCCCAAGCAGCAGTACAAACAGTGAATGGAGCAGCCTTGAACTATCGCGTTCGCGTAAGTACTCCAGCTGCAAACAATGCGCCAGTAACCGGCATTATTCTTACTGATACTATCACCACATTACCTAATGTAACTGGTATCACGAATGTACGATTAACCACACCAGGGGCACCTTGTGCGGTAACCTGTACTTTAAGTGGCGGTATTGCCGATCTAGCTAGTCGAGCTTTTGATCTAGCACCCAATCAAGAAGCAATACTGACTTACACCGCTACAGCTAGATACACTGCTGGTGGTACATTTAACAGAAATATTGCACGTGCTACACCTACTCCAAGTAATCCTCGAAACCCACAATTCAGAGAAGACCCTGCTACAATTATCGTAAGAAATTCTGTTATCACTATTTCTAAAACAGTAAATGGTCAAGAAGCAGATACTGATGACACAGCAGTAACAGTAAATAGTGGAGACGCATTGAATTATGTCATTACTGTTCGCGCTCCAGCTGGTAACGCCTCAACAGTTACAGCAATTGTGTTGAGCGATAATATTGCTAACACCACCTTGTTACCAAACGTAACTAATATCAGGAATATTCGCCTAACTACCCCAGCAGCGCCTTGTGCTACTCCTTGTACTCTCACTGCTATCAGTGACTTGGCAACTCGAGCATTTGATCTTGCCGCGGGCCAATCTGCAACGCTTACCTACACAGCAACAGCCAATAATACTGGTACTAGCTTAAGCGCTTCAAACCGTAATACCGCTACTGCTACACCTGCTACTACAGCAACCAATCCACCAGCAGTAAACAATCCTGCCACTGTTTTCGTTCGTGGTACTGAGACTCCTGATGCTGATTACCGTATCACCAAAACTGCTAGCCCTACTAGAGCTCGTGATGGAGATGAAGTTACTTATACTATCGTTGTCGAACCACGCAATAGCAGCAATGATGAAATCAACGATTTGATTTTGGAAATCACTGATGACATCAATGATAATGGTACTCTAGAAGAGAATGGTGTGACCTTTACTTATATCCGCAATAGCACCCGTATCCGTACCGATGATGCTGATTGTGAAGGAGAAATGGATGATGAAGATGGTATCCGTTGTGAAGACGTCACAGCTGAGGACGAAATCCGTATCACCTATCGTGTCCGTGTCGATTTGCCAAGTGCTGATCGCTGTGAAAACCTCACTGTAGATAATACAGCGACCTTACGCTCAGACACTCCTGGTGTTCGTATTCGTGACGAAGATGATGCTCAAGTAGAAGTAATCTGTCCTGAACGTGAAAGACCACCAGAACCAGATCAACCATTAGGTATCACCAAAGATGTCAATCGTCGTGAAGTGAAGCGTGGTGAAATCGTGAACTACACTATTGTAGTAAGCAATCCCAATGCTACTGATGCCGTAAGAACATTGACTGATACTATTAGTCTCAATGCTGGTACCGTACCTGGTCAAAATGGTGGTCGTGTGAGATTTAACCCAGGTTCACTCCAAGTGACTGGTGCCTATACCGGCTCAATCGATAGACCAGAAGGTATGGTCATCACTATCCCAGCACGTGGCCAAATCACTATTACTTACACTGCTACTGGTGAACCAGACCGGAACCAAAGAGTAGTATCTGTAGCACCAAACACAGCATGTCTCCATACCGGAGAATGTGCTACAGCCTTCGTAGAGTTGCCAACCACTGGACCAGCAGGCCTAATCGCCATTGCTGCCACTAGTATGCTAGGCAGCGCCACCTACTTCGTCGCTACTCGCCGCAGAAAGAGAAAGTAGAAGTAGAGTTTAATTAATTAGACAAGTAAAAAGGTTCTTAGGCAGATAAATGCTTAAGGACCTTTTTAAGATGCTAAATTTTTATTGAGCAGAAAGCAAGCGGGGAAATGAAGTCTGATGGCAGAGGGCAGAAGTTTAGAACGATTTAACTTCTGAATTCTGCCTTCTGACCTCTGACTTCAATTGTCTTTCTTCGTCATAAATAGCCCTTCTGTCACTTGTGGTTTGATCTCGCCACTACCGTCTGGATTTAAACCAAGTTTCAATCGTATTTTTTTTGCTGTATCAGGCAAAAATATTTCCACATAAGGAATCATCGCACGAATAGTATTCAACATTTGACTCAATACCTGTGCTACGGCAGTCTTGTCAGTCTTGGCCAATTCCCAAGGTTTTTTTTCATCTATCCATTGATTGAAAGATTTGAAATGTTTCATCATCATATTCACCGCTTGATGAATTTCAAATTTCTCTAAATGTTGATCCAATGCTCTATCAAACTCAGCAACATTGGCCAATACCGGAACATTCATATCAACCATTATTTCATTTTTTATGGCCATTGCCACTACTCTTTGCACTAAATTACCAAGATTATTAGCCAATTCACCATTATAAAGCTCAATAAAACGAGCACGAGTAAAATCCCCATCTTCTGAAGCAGGAATCTCTCTTGCCAAATAGTAACGCAAAGCGTCAGCACCAAATTCGCTAATATACTCTTCAGGATCAACTACATTACCTGTAGACTTACTCATGCGCTGACCATTAGAAGAAATGTAGCCATGAACACGAATATCTGTTGGCAACGGAATCTTTGCAGCCAGGAGCATGCCAGGCCAGATAGTAGCATGAAATCTCAGGATATCTTTGCCCACAAAATGAATCCGTCTCGAATCAGAATTAGCCCAATATTTTTTATAAGTGTCACTCTCTTCAGCAAAGCCACAGGCAGAGATATAGTTAGTTAAAGCATCACACCAAACATACATCACTTGAGAATCATCATTGGGAACTGGAACTCCCCAGGGTAACACCTCTTTAGCACGGGAGAAGCTGACATCCAGCAAACCATCCTTCATCATAGCAAGAATTTCATTAGCACGATGTTCGGGAAGAAGATGGATAACTTTTTCTTGCAGCAACGTTCTGATTTCAGAAGTGAATTTACTCAACAAAAAGAAATAATTTTCTTCCGCTATTTTCTGAATCGGTGTGGTCGGATGATCTGGACAGATACCATTGATTAAATCTTTTTCAGTTTTGAAAGCTTCACAACCCATACAATATATCCCCTCATACATACGCTTCTCCAACAAACCAGCAGCCTGCAAAAGATTCCATATTTTTATTACTGCCGGCCAATGTCTTTTTTGATCCGTAGTACGAATAAAGTCATCAAAGCTCATATTGAGATGCTCGGAAAAAATACGGAATTTCTGGCTGTTCATATCGGCAAAATCTTGGGGTCCCATGCTATTGTCCTTCGCCGCTTTATATATTTTACTCCCATGCTCATCAGTACCAGTCAAAAAATAGACATCATGGCCACGCATCCGGTAATACCGTGCATAAATATCTGCTTGTACATACTCCAAAGCATGCCCGACATGAGGAGCTCCATTCACATAGGCAATGGAAGTCATAATCTGTACTGGTCTTTTGTCTGCCATAATAAAAAGCCTTAAGCGCCAGTAAAGTAGCATAAGGAAAATCTAGAATCTAGATTATAGCATCTCAATCGAATGCAGAAAGGCGCATGCCTCAATGGTTGATACAGCAAACGCAACTATGAGCCCTGAGTTGTGTCTCTTGAGTTAATTTAGATTTTAGCTTCTAGATTTTAGATTTAAATAAGGCATCTCCTCCACACCATCCCATCCTTTCCATCTTTCACTTCCACTCCCATCTTCAGCAGCTCATCACGCAATTGATCAGATTGGCCAAAGTCTTTATTTTCTCTCGCTACTTTTCTGGCTTCAATCAGCTTACCAGCTTCAAGCGGCAGCTTAGTAAAGTCTATCTGTATATTGAACAAGTCAATCACCGTATGAAAAAAGTTTTCGGCATGTTCCTTCTCTACCAGAGAAATTCCTTCCTTATCTAAAGCAGTATTGATCACAGCACAATATTCAAATACCGCAGCCAAAGCATTGGGAGTATTCAAATCATCTTCCAGTGCTTGAAAAAAATGCATAGCATATTTTTCCAATTCCACTCTAATCCCCTTGATCTCTTCACTTGTGGAGGAGCTTTGCAAGCGTCTCACCACTTCAGCAATTCGTTCCCAAGACTTAGCTGCTGCAGTGAGAGCCTCAAAACTAAAATCTAATTTTGAGCGATAGTGAGATGACAATACTAAAAACTTAAATAGTTGACTTGATTCTTCAATCGTTCCTAAAAATCCCCTTGCTATCCACTTTTGATGCAAATCAGCCAAAGTGTAAAAATTTCCCTTTGACTTAGACATCTTTTGCCCATCAACTAAAAGATGTCGTTTATGAAACCAAAAGTTAACAAACTGTTTACCAGTAACTCCTTCAGTCTGAGCAATTTCACATTCATGATGAGGGAAAATATTATCTTCCCCACCTGTATGAATATCTAATTGTTCACCCAAATATTGGGTACTCATTGCACTACATTCAATATGCCAGCCGGGATACCCTTTTCCCCAGGGACTATCCCATTGCATTGCATGATTAGGTTGATCCGTTTTCCATAAAGCAAAATCTGCAGGATGCTTTTTGTGTTCGTTGATTTCTACCCGAGCACCAGCGATCAAATCCGCCACTTTATTACCTGACAATTCACCATAATGAGGAAAGGCTTCAACAGAAAAATACACACCATCTGTAGCTTGATAAGCAAATCCCTTCTCAATCAATTTAGCAATCATCTCAATCATTCCCTGAATATGCTCAGTTGCCTTGGGCTCATAATCTGGTTTGCTCAAACCGACCTTCTCACAATCATGCCAAAATGCTTCGGTATAGAATTTAGCCAATTGCCACGGATCCATATTTTGCTCCCGAGCCCCTTTGAGCATTTTGTCCTCACCGCTATCAGCATCATTCACTAGATGACCAACATCAGTAATGTTCCGGACATGAATGACTTTATAGCCACACACCTTCTGTAAATAACGTTTCAAGAAATCTCCAGAAATATAATTAGAAAAATTACCGATATGACCGAAATTATAAACTGTCAGTCCACAAGTATAGAGTTTTACTTCATTGTCATGTAGCGGTTTAAACTCCCGCTTTTGTTTCGTCAAAGTGTCGTAAAGGAAAAATGGCATAAAGAAAGTATAACAGCAGCATAGTAATCAATATTGCCCAGAAAAACCATATGAAAACCGCATGACTATTGCTATGATAGCGTTACCCAATAATTCATATATTATGGATAGAAACTCTCCTGACAGCCCTTCTACCGATCCATCGACTTTAGACATTATTAGTCAACAGCTCAGAGAAGCTGGTTACACTCCTGAAAAAATAGCAGCAATGGACTTATATGCCCAAACCACTTTGGCTCAAGCCCAATTGAAAGATATCAATGGATACAAAACAGTATTTTTAAACTATCTAGCACTTTGCCTCAATAATGCTTGTATTGATATCGAGCAAAAAATGGCAGCAGAGGCTGATATAACGACCGTTGAAGACACTTCACAACTATTAGGCATCGAACTCACCACTATTCATCCCTTCCTATTGCCATTGAGGATAAGATTGGCAAGAACACAAGCCGCAGCTGCCATAAAATAAATATGTTGTATCTATCATGAACACTCCAAATAAAGGCAGACCAGCAATATTGCCAGGTTCCGCAGCAATGGACACACGCCCACCACCAGAGTTACCACCTGGCGCTATTCGTGAAGTTCTTTCTAGTTTGGATATGCCCAAAGATGCCAGAACAGAAAGCCTCAGAACCATTGCTGAAAAAATTAATCTCTATGATCGATTAAGAACAACAAACAATATAGATGAATTAGAGACAGCTATCCAAGAAGATCAATATTTACGCTTGGCCACAATCCCCCAAGGCTGCAGCCTAGTTGTCATTAATCATGGTGGCAGCAAAGCAACTAGTATTAAACATCTCAATGACAATCTCTTGGGTGCCGCAGATACCAATGAGCTAATCCGGTTCCGACAGACAATGGTAGAATTATTATTAGCTCGCTACGGATTAACTAAAAACAATAATCAAAATAAAGTAGTAAGTAATTATCGCATGGATGTTTTTTTCTTTGACCCTAATCAAGAAAAAACTGCCAAGACTCCTACCAGTCGACTTCCACCACCTCCCCAAGGATCACAATATCCTCATGCCGATAACGATCGTGTACTTCTTGTTCCACCAGTCACTCTAGATCAAATGAGTGTATTAGATTACGTGATACAAGAAGTGGAAATCTTAGTACAAACAAAATTACGCGAGCTAATAACAGCAAAAAAAACAGTTCTAGAAAAATCTTTAAGTCGAGCTAGTTCATATCCTGGCAGCTTAGCAAGAACAAATAATGAGAAAAAAATAGCTGCATTGAAAGATTGGCTTGATAAGGGAAGTGAAAAAGAGCTCACCTTAAGCTTTGGCATTTCCAATGTTATTGATTCAGCCCCAAAAGATACCACCGGCTTTAATGATCGCCTAGCAGCTGATGCCGAAAGTGTAGTTACTGCTCGCATGCATGAACAAAGAAGATTTAATGGAAAACAAGCAACCGAAAGGAGAGAAAAGTGTGGCACCACTTATGATCTGGCAGGAATAATTGTTGATATACTTCGCGTAAAAGATGCTCTCGAAGAAATGCCGCCTGAACTACAAGCAAAGTATTTGGACCACGGACAGGAAGGCTGGAACATGAAAGACTTCGTTATTACAGCCTTACGCAAAAATGAGGTAGAAAAGGTCGTTCCTGAAAGTACCGCAGTAGCAATCTTAAAAGCATATTATCAAAATATTGATCGCTTTGATATTATTCGTCCTTGGACTGATCACACTGCCTGGGAAAAACATATTCAGGAAAAATCAGCAGCAGTTGGTAGTAATAATCTTCAGGAGTTAAGAAGGCTCGCCTTGGAGCATCACAAACCAACCGGAGATTTATCCGAAGCTGCTTTTCATGCTAAAGCAACATCATCAAATCATGGTTATTATATTATTTTTGATGATATCGGGATGGGTATCAGAAATAGACACTCATTTGAAAGAGTATTCTGGCAAATCATCCATGAATTAGAAAGTACCGGGCTACAATTACCAAGAGAATATAGTGCTATCAAAAAACTTCTTGATACTGACACCAATGTGGCAGCACAAGTAAAATCCATTCTGAGAAAGGCCACAGCACATAGTGGAGATGAAGTAACTGTCGCCTACTATAGGAAGATTGCTCATATTAAAAAATTGCTGGCAAAATGTTTAGGGCAAGAACCAGAGAACCTTATTAGTGACAGTCATGGTGGTGACGAATTTAGACTGTTCATCCCGCTCACCGCTGTACCAAAATGGAGTGAAGGTTCAGTGATACATATCAGTGACGATCCTTTGCTTGAAGCACTTTCCCAAGCACAGGAAGAAACTGGTATGCGGGCAGCAGTAACTTACAAAAATTTAGCAGCCGGCACAAAAGCCGCCCCTTGTCCTCCCTATGGCACTGAATTAGTAGAACATGAGGCAACCCTAAGAGTCCAAGAGCGTGGCTTAGAACAAATAAAAAATATTGTCGAGCCCCATGTCCCACCAAATAAACCATCAAGAATATTTTTGGCCCAGACACCAAACCATGCATTTGCAGGTATTGTACGGACAGAAAATGGTATTGTAGTAACCGATTCCACTGTCCTCTTGCAAGCAGCAGAAAATATTATTGGCATTGATCCCAATTTGGCAGAAAGTTTGGTAAAACGAATAAGAAGGATCCCACACACACCGACATCCCCATGAAAATAGTTATCCTTAGTACTTTGGCAATTATTTTAGGCGATCAAATTAGTAAGCAATTGGTACTTCATTATCAGCTACCGTATAGCATGAATAGTGGCATTGCCTTTAGTCTGCCACTTAATAACACCCTTGCCTTGATAACAAGTATAGTAGTCATCATGGGATTTGGTATTTTTTTCTGCCAACAGAAAACCAAAAGCAATCTCAACAATATAGCTTTCGGCATGATAATCGGAGGCGCAATTGGCAATATTATAGACCGCTTATTACATGGCGCAGTAATCGACTTTATCAAAATCCCCTATTGGCCAACTTTCAATGTAGCTGATGCAGCAATAACTATAGGAGTAATCTTGTTAATTGGAGGACAGAGCAGAAAATCTAAAATCTAGATTATAGAATCTCAATTGCATGCAGGGAGGAGCATGCTTCAATGGTTTACACAGCAAACGCAACTGTGAGCTTTGAGCTGTGCCTTCTGAGCTAATTTAGATTTTAGCTTCTAGATTTTAGATTTCCCATTTCGCGTTGCCCTTGCTGTCTCAGCACATATCACCTATACTCGCCCTGTAAACATTTAACTCTTATTTTGTGTTGCGTATCCGTTTAGCCCGTGTAGGTCGTCCTAATCAGCCTCGCTACCGCATTGTCGTTACTGAACATACAGCTGCTCCTCAAAGTAATTATATTGAGGTACTCGGTAACTATTTACCTACCGAAAAACCAAAAAAGTTAATTATTGATATTCCTCGCTATCAATATTGGGTCAAACAAGGAGCTCAACCTACTGAAACTGTTGCTGATTTAGTTAAGCGCGCCTCTTAAACACACCACTATGACTGGTGAAGAAAAAGTTCCTTCAGATCTTGCCTTTCTTGAGTACATCCTGAAGGCAATTGTGGATTTTCCTGACATGGTGCAGGTTACCCGAACAATTGATCAGTTGGGCGTGCTACTTACTGTAGTGGTAGATGCTAAAGACATGGGTACGATTATTGGTAAAAATGGTAAAACAGCTAATGCATTGCGTGTCCTTCTCAGAGTAATTGGTGCCAAAGAAAACGCTCATGTAAACATGAAAATTGTTGATACTGAGCGCAATACTGAGACATCAATTAGTCTTGATGATGAAAAAGTTTAACCTCAATCCCTATGTGGCATTATTTAGTTCAAGCTGGCAGTACTACTGGCAATTCAATTAATTTGCGAGCAGTAGATCTTTCTGTTTCTGATAGTGGCTATTCAGTGCTAGAGTTAGTCAACAAAGGTATTGCTCTAGCTATTTTGGCTGCCGGTTTCTTATCTATTATTTTTATGCTCTGGGGCGGCATTCGTTTTATTGTTTCTGGCGGTAAAGAGGATAAGGTGAAAAGTGCTATGCACAGTATTCGTTATGCCCTGATCGGCTTAGTTGTCACTATTCTTTCTATCACTATTATCAATTTAGTTGGTCGCGTATTCAATTTACAATTAGTAAACTACCTTAGCTTTGACGGTATTATTGCCACAGTTAACAGTATTTTTACTTCCAGCTCTCTTTAAATCACTATGCGTCTTCCCTATTTATTAGAATTAATGGCCCCAGGTTCTAGCACAGAGTCTTCTGACGCTTTTACTCCTCGTTTGCCAGGAACAGACGGTACTGGCACAAGGCTCAATGTGTACGATTTAAATCTCACGCCCGGAAATACTGACATTAAAGTCATTATTAATGAGCTAGTAGCATACGCGATTATTCTCGCTGGTTTTTTAGCCATTGTGTACTTGTTATGGGGGGGCCTGCAATACATTATTTCTGGTGGCAAAGAGGATAAAGTAAAAACCGCAACCAATACGATCAAATACGCTATCATTGGTTTGGTCATCACGATTCTTTCAGTGAGTATTATCAATTTCATCAGCCGTATCTTCAATCTAGATTTAGTAAATTACGTCAACTTTGCTCATATCCTAGACATTATCAATAATCTACTAAATTTCCGCTTTACTTAATCATTTCTTCTTTTTATCCCTTTAGTGCAATCAAGATCCGTAATTTGAAATTTTCATGGCTGATTTATACTCTTTCGACATTGTCTCTGAATATAATGAACAAGAGCTCACCAATGCTTTAGACCAAGCAAGAAGGGAATTTGTCACGCGTTTTGATTTCAAAGGAATCCCAGTAGAAATTACCCATGAGAAAGAGGAGATCAAAGTAACCACAACTGATGAATTTAAATTGCAATCAGTTATTGAGGTATTACAACAAAAATTAGTAAAACGCGGTATCTCATTAAAGATTCTCGATCTGAGCAAAAAGGTAGAACCAGCACAAAACGCCCAAGTGAGAAAAGTAATTGTGCTCAAAAAGGGATTAAAACAAGAAATCGCCAAAAAGATTACTGCTCATATTCGCGATCATTTTCCTAAAGCCAAAAGCCAAATTATGGGAGAATCGGTACGTGTAAGCTCCAAAGACAAGGACGAACTACAAACAATTATTAGCAATTTGCGCGGCAAAGAAGAGGAATTACAAACAGCCTTACAGTTTACCAATTATCGTTAATAACTAACTTTTTTATTATGATCAAAGCAATTCGTTCCACCATGATCGGTATTGCCTCATTAGTATTGCTAGTAGGTTGTACCAACAACTCAATGCCAAGTAGTAATACAGGCCCATTAGCAGGTGGCACATGTCCTCAGGGTACATGGTTAGCATCAGCTGACAGTTTAACAAACTACATGCGGGGCGTGATCATCACTATGCAGCCAACAGTTACTAGCGGTTCCATGCAAATGAGCTTCAATAATGGTCGCTTCACTCAAGAAACCGGCAGTATGGTAGTGAAAAGCAACATTGGTGATCAAACCATGGAAATGAAAATGGTTGGTGGCACCAATGGTACTTATAGTGAAGTAGCTCCTGGGCAATTACAATTAACTAGCGATGGTACCGGTACTACCAGAGTTGAATCAGTGACAATCAATGGCCAACCATTTACTAATGCTCCTATTGATATGAGCGGCATGTTTATTGGCCAACAAAGTGCCCTTACTTACCAATGTGCAGGCAATACATTAACCCTGAATTTCAACGTAGCCGACCGTCAGGCTGCTATGGTACTAACCAGGATGTAAATCTAAAATCTAAATTATAGAATCTAAATTGCATGCAGGGAGACAAATGATTCATTAGAATCTATAATTAGAAAAGGTCATTAGACAGATTAAGTCCAATGACCTTTTATTTAGCAACCAAGCAACAACAGCTTATTTCAACTCCACTGTTGCTCCTACAGCCTCAAGCTTTTTCTTAAGTTCTTCACCCTCTTCAGGCTTCACACCTTCTTTCACTGCCTTTGGCGCACTATCTACCAAGCCTTTTGCCTCAGCTAGACCAAGACCTGTAATTTCACGGATTACCTTGATTACATTGATCTTTTGAGCACCAGCATTAGTCAACATTACATTAACTGTGCTTTTCTCTTCAGCAGCAGCTCCCGCACCACCACCAACTCCTGGCTGAGCTGCCATCATCATTGGAGCAGCAGCACTAACACCAAACTTTTCTTCCATTACTTTCACAAGATCAGCAAGCTCAACGATTGAAAGCTTTTCTACCAGCTCAAGAATCTTTTGAGCATCACCACCGAGTTTTGAAGTATCAACTTCTGCCATAAAATTAAAAAATTAGTAATAAATATAAGAACCACTCTATGCAGTTTTCTTTTGAGAATAAGCATTAAGAGCACGAACGAAACCAGAGATAGGACTTTGTAATGAACCGACAAAACCACGTAAAGGTGAAAGCATAGTGCCAACCAATTTTGCCAAGAGCTCTTCGCGACTTGGTAAACTAGCCAGTGTATTGATTACTGTTCCTTCAACCATTTTTCCGTTCACAATACCAGCAACGATTTTCAAAGCTTCAAATTGTTTGCTCTGACTTTTGATCGCCTTGGCCAAAGTAACTTCATCGGTATAGCCAAAAGCAATACCAATAGAGCCATTAAGCTTAGCTTCATCAAAATCAGCTACTTTACCTTCTTGGGCCATCAGGCGCATCAAGGTTTTCTTAGCGATTTGATAATCAATGCCGTTTGTAACCAAAAACTTACGAAGTTTTACCGTATCATCCACAGTCATCCCCTGAAAATTGACAAACACGCAAGCAGCACTTCGCTTGTAGCGATCATTGAGCTTGGCTAGTGTTTCCACCTTTTGTGCCTTGGAGACAGCCATAGATTAAAGGTAAATAAAAAAGAAACTTTGTATCGTAGATGACACAAAGCGTTTGGGCAGGTCCCTGTACCATTAAGGGGTCGCAGGGGGAGAAGTTGCTTATTTGCTTGTTGTATGTCTCAGTGGGACTTATTACCGAATTTAGGTTCGGCTCGCCTACTATCTACGACATTGCAACCATAGCAAATACTTTTATTTTCTGTCAATATAGGGCCTTATTAAATTACCGTTCATGCCAGCTCCTAGCACTCTACTTGAGGAAAGTGAAGACGCCCACGACACTGCACCAAAAACGAAGGTATACATTCCTGGCACCGTCAACTTTGCCATTACTACTTTAGCGCGATCAGCTGCCATAATGGAAGCTCAAACACTTCGTGAAATGGCCATGGCTGAACGTCACAGACGAAAACAAAGAGAAGTTACCATGGAGTTTCCTCATCATCGGGTAACTAAGCTAACTGCGCAACTTGCCTCTGAATTACGAACAGTGATTAGTGGATTATTACAAAGTCCTCAAAGATGGAAACATAGAAGACCAACCGAAATAACACCAAGAGTCTCAACTGTATTAAATAGTGTTGAGGAAATAATCAGAGATTTGATCCAGAAACTCGAACAACATATAACAGCTCAAAGAGAAATGGTTAGAGGCTTACTCCAAGACACCTTGGCCTATCATCTATCGATAGTACCTCAGCATGCCTCACTTTATTCAAGACATCCACGACTTCATCGTTCAATAAGGGACCAACCCCTGCTTGGCCATAAAGAACATCAAGCTTTACTAGAAAGAATGGGCTTGAAAAAATAACAATATTTGCCAAAGCCACAGATTATGGCATAATTACAGCTAGAGAACCACCAATAATTATGCCAAAAAAGGCGGCAGCGCCAAATTATGAACGCAGAGAAAACAATCTTTTAGTTGCTCAATTTGGCGGCCCCCGACCACAAGAGTTAACTAGCAGAAATCAACTGACTAAGCATATTCGAGCGCTTGTGGGCAATGCAATTAGTCCAGAAGTAATTCGCACAGAAGCGGCTATACGCAGAGCTATTGATAAAACACTGACAGAAGTCCGCATTGATGCAGATACGACAAAAAATGTTAAAGCTCTCCCCAAAGGAATCGCCAGAATGGCAGTGATAGAACTTGTTCATGCTGGCCTAGTAACAGACACGGTTTTAACACAGCCGAGGATTCATTTTGAAAATAACATGGAAGGAAGTTTGGCAGCGGTTCTGCATATACGTTCAGGAATCTATAGTCACTATCGTGGTCAAATAATAGAATTATTAGATCCTGAGCAAAGTTTTGCCCATCAACGCCTACTTGAAGAGGCTATTGAGGCATTAAAAGCTGATTGGGGAAAAATGCGTACCGAAATAGTCGCAAAAGATAATTACAGAATAGCCACAACTTACTTAGCACGCCCTCATAATAATGACATTCTTCCTCAATTTGTAATAGATATTCCTCAACAGCTAAGAGCAGTTATTGATTCATTTTATAGTTTACTCACTCTCTGGATTCACCTAAAAGGTCTCTGTCGCGATAGAAGTATTGGCCCTGCGGTACAACATGTTGTCTCTGCTTTTGCCGGCCCCATATCTAGAGCACATACTCAAATTAAAAGGAGAGTACTAAGCTATGATTTTAGTGATGAAAGAACCACACTACAAGCTCTTAAAGTGTTCCACACCGAGATTAACGACCTGTTAATAGCTATCCGGCGACATCTAGAAGGATTCTTGGGCATCGATGCTGAGGATCCAGTGACCTATGTTAACTTCTCTAATGATCAAAGGGCAAATAAAAAAATCACCACACTTAAAACAGATCACCAAACAAGTTACCAGAAAAGAAAAACTGATATAGAAATAGAAATAGCAGCACTTATTAGCCAAGTCGAAACGGGGAGTATTGAAAAGACTCTTTTATATCGTCAATTAGCTGCATGGACACCAGGAATGAATGATGAATTAGCCACAGTCCTGGCAGACACCTTAAAAATTGATGATGGGCAAAGAGAAACGTTTCGCTTAGGAATAATAAAGGCATTAGCCCCACGTCCTAAGAATAGAACGACTGCATAAACTAAGAAAATTATCGTTGTGATCTCTTCCTCGCATTCTGATCCAAAACCATTTTACGAATACGGATACTTTGAGGAGTGATTTCCACCAATTCATCTTCACTAATATATTCTAGTGATTGCTCTAAGCTCATATTTTTTGCTGGAGTCAAAATAACATTTTCATCATTACCTGAAGCACGCATATTGGTAAGCTTTTTGGCACGACAAGCATTTACTTCCATATCCAATGGTTTAGCATTGCGACCAATAACCATACCTGCATATACTTGCACATTGGGACCAATGAACAGATCTCCACGATCCTGAATAGCAAAAAGAGCATACGGAGTAGTCTCTCCAGTTTCAAAGGCAATCAATGATCCATGAGGCATGGCTTGAATATCACCAGCATAAGGACGATAGCCCAATAGCACGGTATTCATAATACCTTGACCTTTGGTATCAGTAAGAAATTCACTACGGAATCCAATAAAACCACGCGTAGGAATAGTAAATACCATAATCACCCTATCCCCTTCACTTTGCATATCAGTCATTTCTGCTTTTCTCTTACCCATTTTTTCGATTACTGTGCCTGAAAATTCTTTGGGCACTTCACAAGTAATTTCTTCATAAGGTTCTAACTTTTGGCCATTTTCTTCTTTGAAGATAACTTCAGGCTTGGACACTTGCACCTCATAGCCTTCACGACGCATAGTCTCCAAGAGAATAGAAAGATGCAATTCTCCTCTTCCGGATACAATCCATTGATCAGCAGACCCTGTGTCATCGACACGCAAGGCCATATCGGTCATTAGTTCACGATACAGACGTTCCCGAATCTGACGAGTAGTAACAAAATCTCCCTCTTTACCAGCAAAAGGACTAGTATTTACTGAAAACATCATTTTCACTGTCGGTTCTTCCACTTGAATTACTGGCAAAGCTTCTGGTTGATCCTTATCAGCAATAGTGTCGCCAATTTTCAATCCTTCCATACCAGCAAGCACTACAATATCGCCAGCATAAGCAATATCAGCATTTTTCATACCCAAACCTTCATATACCAAAACTTCAGCAAGACGAGCCTTTTGAGTAGTACCATCACGCTTCATATGCAAAACATCTTGCCCTTTTTTCACCTGACCGCGATAAAGCTTACAAATACCTAATTGGCCTTTGTAACTATCATATTTTAAAGCAAACACTAAAGCTTGTAATGGACTTTTCTCATCTCGGCTACCTTCGGGAATTACGCTAATAATAGTATCCAAAAGAGGAACAATATTTTCCATACTATTCAGATCTTGAGTAGGACCAGCTTTACCGAGAGCACCGGCAGCATAAACAATAGGAAAATCTGCTTGTTCATCAGTAGCACCCAATTCAACAAAAAGATCAAAAGTCTTATTTACTACCCAATCAATACGAACATCTTTTTTATCGATTTTATTTATCACCACAATCACCTTATGACCAAGCTCCAAGGATTTCTTCAAGACAAAACGCGTTTGCGGCATTGGTCCTTCCTTGGCGTCTACCAAAAGCAAAGCGCCATCGACCATACGCAAAGTGCGTTCCACTTCACCACCGAAGTCAGCATGCCCAGGGGTATCTACCAAGTTGATTTTGCTTCCTTTATATTCAAACGAAGCATTTTTAGCAAAAATAGTAATACCACGTTCGCGCTCCAAATCATTGGAGTCCATAATTTGCTTTTGCTCTTCCCCCTCTTTTTCTTTCAGTGAATGTGTTTGCCTAAGTAAGGCATCCACAAGAGTAGTTTTGCCATGATCCACGTGAGCGATAACTGCGATATTGCGAAGAGACAACATAAAGAAACAAAGGAAAGGAAATATTGCCCAGTCAACCTAGACGATTTATGGGAATTTGTAAATTTAACACAAACATTGACAAACATCAAATTAACAACTCTAATAGTAAAACTGTTAAAAACTTTCTTATGAAGAAATACCCTAATGATCTTAAGCCTCATACCAAAATACATTTCCCTTCATTCGTAATTTGTAATTCGTAATTTGTAATTCCCCGCAAGGGGCTTTCATGCTAATAATGGAAAGCCTTAGACTTTTTTGTGCATTTATTTATTCAAATTGTTCATTGGTTAGAAGCATTAGCAGATAAAGTCCCCCTTACCTTATTCATCTTTTTGGGTGCTCTGATTGAGGAAGTAATTGCCCCCATCCCCTCACCTTCATTATTAACTTTGGCAGGCTCAGTAGCCGTAAGCCAAGGCTTGCCAATGATCAGTCTCATTTGGTTGGCATTGATTGGCGCAGTGGGCAAAGCTTTAGGAGGCTGGGTTTTATATTATTTGGGTGACAAAGCTGAAGATATTATTTTGAAAAAATGGGGTAAATTTTTTGGCATCACTCATAGTCATATCGAAAGTTTCGGTAGCCGTTTTCACAAAGGCCATCGCGATATCTTTGTCCTCACCGCTATTAGAGCTTTACCGATTATCCCCAGTGCCCCCGTTTCTATTGCCTGTGGCGTAATTAAATTAGACATAAAAGTCTATTTATTAGGCACATTCCTAGGCAATATTCCTCGCAACCTCATTTTCCTCTACTTCGGCTATAGCGGTGTCCAAGTATTTTCTAATATTGTCGGCCAATTCGACCAAACTGAATCGTTAGTTCAAATTGGCATATTTGTAGCAGTAGCGGCCCTAATAGCTTGGAGCTATTGGAAAAGAAAAAAGCATTCTTAGGAACACCTTAGGAGTCAAGCTCTAATCAAAAGATTCTTCAGTTACAAGAGATATTGGTACAAATTATTGAGAGTAAAAAAACTGCAGAAGAAAAACCCGAAGCAGATTCATCGGCAACAAAAGATGACAAGTAAGCTTATAAACAACTTCCCTCACACTGTCTTCCCGGACTCAGATCCGGGACCCAGCAGGGACAATATAACCCTCAAAATCACATATCACGTTGCAGCACTATTGTCGCTACTGGATACTAAATCTAGTTTTGTATGACAATGGGGATGGGGTTACTGACTAGGCTAATTTGTCATCTTTCATTGACGTGATTCGTCTTAACTTAGCTTCACTCTTCTGAACCCCAATGCAAATTCTAGATTTTAGCTTCTAGATTCCCTCCGCGTGTGTTTACTTTTAATAGCTTCTTTCGTAATATAGCGCTGCTTTTTGTGGCCTCATCGTCTAACGGTTAGGACGTCGCCTTCTCAAGGCGCAAATCGGGGTTCGATTCCCCGTGGGGCTACCATACGAGCTCGCACTTTTCCAGGCGAGCGAAGTCTTATTCCTCGTTCCTCATTCCTGGGAGCTTTTTTTGTATGTGGCACTCCTCCTTTTTCCTTTGAGTTAGCTGTCTTTAGCGAGCTCAAGGATAGAGGAATTGGGATCAAGGAATTGTTTTATTTCTAGCCTTTAGCTTCTTCAATCGCTATGATCTTATGAGGTTTTCACACGTCAAGGTCTGTTTTTCATTCCTGCTTCTTCAGCACAGATCATTGAAAAAAATTTATAACCAATACACCCAATGTGCTTTATCTTTTAGCCTCACAGTATGCTCTAATGAAAGCAACCCATTCCATTGCAGGCAAATCACTTGGAACCCCGTTCACGTTGGCGCAGGTGGTTCCGTACCTTAATGCCCAACGAATTTCATTAATAATTCCGTTCCCAAACAACTTACGTTGTCTGCCCCAAATACAAAAAAACAATTCTTTATAAACTTTCACTTGATCAGAGTGAGTCGTGTCAACATGCACTGCCAGTAATATTCTCTTAACCATCGAATATAAAGCACGAGGAATATTTTGTGCTGGATCTAAATCTATTAAATAATGAAGCATTGCTAACAACCGAGATAACTTTTCTGCCGTAACGGAGAAAGAGAATTCTTCTCTTACTTGTGTGACAATAATAACCACCGCCTCATCTGTTCTCTCTTTGACACAATCAGCATATTTGCTCGGCCGCCCCATACCAGAAGCAATAAAGCTCTCCAGATCGGCCAACACCTCATCAACAAAGTTTTCTGCTGATTTTTCTAATGACATGTTAGAGAAATAAATATATAGAAAAATGAAGTTGGAATATACCACAAAAGGAGGAGTAAGCCTATCTCAAGCTATATTGCCAATACTAAGTAATTGTAGAATGATGCAGCAGGATAAAGAATTATTATGAATTTTCAGAAAAAACGTATTGCCGTTATCGGAGCTGGGATCGCAGGCTTAGCATGCGCATATGAATTACAAAAGGCTGGAGCAGATGTTGTTGTTTATGAAAAAAACAGCCAAGTCGGGGGCCGTATGAGTTCACGGACAAAAGATGGTTTTGTCTTTGATCTTGGCGCTGATCATCTCTGTGATTGGTATGATCATATAAAAGAATATTGTAAGGAGTTGGGTATTGAATGGGAAAAAATGCGCTTTCTTAAATATGGAATAGTGCATCGAGGCAGTATTGTCAGCCGAGATGAAGCCATCAGCTGGTTTGCCAAGCTACGGCTTGCTGTACAATATTGGCGTACACCAAAAATGGATAGCGATTTCTTCGATCTCAGCAAATTAGCTCAATGGGATGATTCTATCAGTGCTTATGATGTAATGCGAAGACGCATCGGGAAAAAAGCTGCTGATTACTTGGTAGACAGCTTCTGCAGTACGTATCAATTTCACCGTGCTACAGAAATCAGTATCGCAGCCATGTTAGGCATTATTAATTCATTAAAAGTTGGCCAGCCCAAATGGGAGTTGTATCGAACAAAAGGCGGTATGCAAGCGCTACCAAATGCCTTAGCTAAAAAGTTAACCATCAAGATGCAGCATCATATTCAAAAAGTGACAGCACACAAAGATCACTGCTTAGTCGATCAAGAAGCATTTGATTGTGTGGTGATGGCTACCACAGCAACCACTACTAACAAACTTTATCAAAACCCAACACTAGCACAAGAAAAAGTTTTAGCTGCCGCTAAATATGCCACTTCAATCAGTGTGGCCTATCGTGTTCCCCGAAAATTGCTACCCGATATCGCTGTAATATGGTCACCCTATATAGAAAGTAGGCAAATATCAGGTTTTGTAAACGAAGCGATGAAAGGAGAAGAACTAGCTAATGAGAAAGACGCCTTACTGTGTGTTTGGCTACACGAAGACTTTGCCAAAAGTTTGCTAGAAAAGAGTAATGAGGAAATATTTTCTCTCATCAAACCTGAATTACTGCGTATTTGTCCCTGGTTTAATTCAGCAGAACAACTACAAAATCATGACTTGGAACGTTGGCCTGAAGCTATGCCTAAATTCTATCCGGGTTATCTAAAAATAGTGCAATCATTTTTAGCGAGCGGCCAAGGAGAACAGAATATCTATTTTTGCGGCGACTACGTGAATTCCTTATGGACAGAAGGAGCTTTAAGGGGAGGGAAAAGAACAGCGCAGTTAATTCTGAATGCAGAAAGCTGAATGCTGAATGGACAGTGGAACGAAAGTTGTTGAGCAAACAATGATGTATAACTTTTTCAATTTTATTGAAAAAAGCGGTGTAGCCTCCTGCCTCAATTCAGAATTCAGCACTCAGAATTCAGAATTGCCTTAACCGCCTCTTCATCAGTAGGTGAACGATCATTTTGATAAAATCTATCCCCTGTTAAATCCATATAAAGACTCATGCCCGTAGCCACCGTGCCATACATACCCGCCCAACCGCTTGAAGCATTGCACCAGAAAAAGTTATTGAAGGGCGTGGTTGCTTTTAAGCGCTGCCCTGACACTTGTGCCGTCGTCATATTAGAACCATAGGCATTACCAAATGGTGATAAGACAAAGTCTTCATTAGTAGTTGAGGTGCCAATAGTTTTCACCACTACATGTTTACTTAAACCGGGAATATACTTTTCTTCCACGATTTGCATCATACGATCTGCTATCCGCATTTTTAGCTTCGCATATTCAGCATAACTACGCTTTTGCGCTTCTTTGAATGGTTGATATTCAGTATAAGCCGCTATTTCCAAAATTTGCTGTTTAGCACTAGGTGTGGTGCCGCCTTCTTTGGTATGCAGTGTTGGGGTAGACATAAATATCCATGGAGCAGTGAAATTGACTTCTCCCATCTCTTTCCACATTTTATTCATATCCCACTGCTCTAAATGCCAAATATTAAATGAGCCGAATCCGTGGTTGCGTAAATCTATCTGATCATCAAGACCAAGATAAATTACTACTCCAGCCGGAGAATATTCATAAGAAAGTTTTTTCTGCTCTTGAGCGGGAAATTTGTCCCAACCAATCAGTTTGGACATGGTTTGGGGATCACCATTACAAATATACTTTTTGCCAGTGAAGATTTTGCCATTGGCAGTTTCTACACTAATCACCTGGTCATTTTCTGTCGTAACTTTATTTACCGGCGTCTCATAATAGATATGGCAGCCGTCATGATCAGTGATGAATTGTGCCAAACGAGCAACATAGTATTTGAAATGTTTTGTAGGATAATAAGCTCCAGTATTATAGCCACCGAACAAACCGAGATAAGAAAACAGCGACAAACGTTCAGGAGGAAGCATAAAGTCTCCCGCATTAGCACAAAGTACTGCTTGCGCTTCTTTGCTCAAACCAACTTCATTATACAAATCCTGTAAAGTCGCCTTTCGGTATTTGATGATAGTGGGATAACGATAAGCTTTAAGATAATCTGTCCATACCAATTTTCGATCAGGAAAATGGTGAAATTCAGCTCGTAACTTTTGGATTACGGCAATAAACTTTTTCATGGGCTCTTGCTGGTCAGGATAAGCAGCACTTACACTATCAATTAAATTATCCCAACCATAAGGTATTTTCACCCGTTTACCATCCGGCATCACCATATGATCATAACCAGATTTATCGTAAAGCTCGAAAGTGATGTCTTGTTCCAAACCAATGCGTTTTAAAAACTCATAAATTTTCCCTCCTGGTCCACAGCCCCAAATATAGTGAACTTGAGCACAAAAGTGATAATCTCCGGTGCGAAAGGTCTGACAATAGCCCCCCGGAATATCATGAGCCTCCAGCATACATATTTTATATCCCGCATTAGCTAAAAGTGCTCCCACAGTTAAAGCTGAACTACCAGTACCAATAATTACATAATCATATACATGCCCTTCAGCATACCGCTTATCTTGGGCAAGATGTTGTTCTTTAGTAAGAGCACTAGTACTAGATTTTTTGGCCATGGTCTAAAATTATCGGAGGGATGATAACATTGGCCCTGGCAGCTATCAATTGATCAGGAAACACAATCTCTCAATGTTTCCTTAAAGTATATACTACCTTGCTTCAAATCTATTGCCACCACCTGTCCGGTAGATAACAGCATAGTTACATTTTTCATTCCAACCAAACAGGGAATGCCAAGTTCTCGACAAACAATTGCTCCATGAGAAGTGATGCCACCACTTTCACTTAAGATGCACGTAGCCCAACGGCAAAGAAAAACATTTTCCATGGTAAGAGCAGTAACTACCACAACTTTATCTTTCAACAATCGCGGATCAATCATTGCTGCAGCCTGATCAAAGACGATCACGCCCCCCACCACTTCATCTTTTCCCCCATGAGAAGCTACTGTTCCTCGCAACTCTTTAGTAGAACAGGTACGCAATTCACCAGAATTGGTATTCACCTGTAACCAATCGCCTTCTACTAGATGTTGTGTAATGTCGTCAATCATCAGTAGGGCTGGTTTATTGGCAGTAAAGTGACAATATATACGCGCAAATACTGCTAATAAATCATGGGTTACTGACTGACTACCTTCAATAATAATCGCTCGGGCATTTGCCAATCGAGACAAGTATTCAATATCAGTGCCTTTGATAATTACTATTGCTCTAGAGAGTATCGAGTAATCTCTTGTGGGATTGAAGATAATAACCGGTCCACACAAGTTGCCTCTGGTATCAGCCAGCAATACCTGAGCATAAAGGCCCACTTGAGTACAGTTATTGGCGGTTGTTAACAACATATTCCAAGCACGTACTGTTTCTGATACTGACAAAGTCCGTATTTTGCCGGTAGTCGCCTGAATCGCAAATGACATATTTCTATTTGGAACCTTGTTTTGTTGTAATACCTGAATTACTTCCGCCATACTAAGAGTATTGGGTAGTGAATAATGCTGGCGTACTGCATTTAAAAAAAGTTCTTTATAGTGCTGCAATTGCAAAATATATTGCTTACGTTCTTCTTGTAGCCACAAGCCATAACTCAAACTCTCACTAATAGCCACCGTATCTCCTGACAATGCTAAGCCTCTAATAACCCTTTGCTTAGCATTATGGGCTCGCTGCAAATACTGCTGTTGTTGCGTGATCAAATCAGGACTAAGCAAACTTTTTCGCTTAGCAAAAAAGTCTTCGGAAAGAATTCGCGTACCAAAATAGTTGTTTTGTAACCAAAAGTAGCGCTGTTGATGGTTATTTAAATCATTGGTGTGCAATAATTCTAGCTCCTCTCTTTGATAAAAGGTTGTATATTCCAAAGCGATTAGCTCTAACCAAGGAATAGTTTTGCTTTGCTTCTCAGAGAAAGACCTTTGTAATAACCACCAACCACCATAATTAGCTAGCTCTACTATAATAGTAGGCAACCAAAACTGGACAATTCTTTGATAGAAACTTCCACCAAATGTAGCTAATTCCTTTGCTGACAATTGAGTAAGTTTAGCAAACTCCCCTTGCTGAAACTGTTCGCTAAGTTGTTGATACGCTTGCTGACAAGATTGCAGCAATAGTGCTCTTTTATCTTTATCTAATAGCCACTTCACAAATGGCTTGCTGCCAATTTCCCCTAAACGATCACGATCCAATACAACCAACATTTTCTCTTCATAAAATAAAGTGAGTGACATAGGCCATGCCACCTGTGCATATTGAGGGAAGTACAAATATGCAGCCTCAAAAAAGTCAGCGATATAAAAATATCTACCTGGGAAAATCCCCCAACGTAATAGTTGATTTTTTTGCGCCAATCTTTCCCAATAACGGAAAGACATAAAAAGCTATTTACTTTAACAAAAAGCTTATTACTCACTAAAGGTTAAAGCAAATCCCAAACTTCACGCTATTTAATCCGAATTAAATTTTTAATACTTAATTGGCTATAAACTCATTCATATATATAATGAGTTTGTCCTATTGAACTCTATGTCATATTTAGCAGTATTCACTCAAGAAAAAGATGGCAGATTCTCAGCTTTAGTTCCAGCTTTACCTGGTTGCTTTTCAGAAGGTAATGATTTAGCTAGTGCAAAAGCAAATATCAAAGAAGCCATTGAGTTATACTTAGAAGATGAACAAATCAATACTCCTCCTCCAGAAATGCAATTGGTCGCTTCCATCGATATAGAAAGTTAGCACAATGCCCAGATTTTTCCGATCTATATCAGGAAAGTCGATGGTAAAAATACTTAACAAAGTTGGTTTTGTTCAAGTATCACAAAGAGGCAGCCATATAAAATTGAAACGGCATAAACTCAATAATACGGATATTCTGATAGTTCCCAACCATGATGAGTTGGCTCCAGGCACATTTCGCAATATTTTACGGGTTGCCCAAGTTTCCTTAGAACAATTCGATAAATTGCGTTAACATAGGTGTTTAAATAAATAGTCTGTTTCTTCCCCATCTATTATGGCTCTTCCTGCTTTACTTTTTGTTACTAACTTTAAAAATAGTGATCCCGAAGAAGATATCTTTCTAGCTAATTACCTCCAATCCCACTTCGCTGTGACCATCATGTCGCCAGCAGAAGCTTGCCAAGAAATCCAACACTTCTCTAGTTGTCTAGTAAGAAATGCTTGGCCGAGTCGAATATTGAAAGATGACTTGATGAACCTGCAAATACTATGTCGCAAACACCAGGTCAGACTTTATAATCCGATACACCGTTCAGGATATGTGGAGGACAAGCACTATCTCGTGGATTTGCATAAAAATCATTTTCCCGTTATTCCCACGATTAACAACTTACAAGACTTATCCAGCTTAGGAGAAAAAAACACATATATGATAAAACCTTTGGATGGTTCTTCTTCATGGGGAGTAGAAGAGCTGGGCACAGACCAATTAGGACAAAGAGATCTAACCAATTATCTCATCCAACCTAAGATGGACTTGAAAGATGAAGTTTCTTTTTACTTTATCGACGACAGACTTACTTATACTTTGTTGTCAGCTGGGCCCAATAAGCGCTGGGAATTACACGAGTACGAACCAACAACAAGCGAATTAAGTTGGGCAACCAATTTCGTTACCTGGAATAAGCTCCCCTACGGATTGCAACGCATTGATGCTTGTCGTATGGCAGATGGCAGCTTATATCTTATGGAAATAGAAGATCAAATCCCCTTTCTATCATTAGACGCTCTCACTGAGAGCAGAAGAGAACATATCTGTTTAAAACTCATCGATTCATTAAAGAACAATTTGTTTTAACTAAGCTGCCTTTTATTTTTCACTAAAGCTGCAATCAATTCACAAAATCCAGCTGCACCTGGTGCTTCTGTAACATATTTAGGATGATATTGCATTTGGTTCAAATGACGCTCGATATTGGCAACTCCTACTGAATAGGGAAATAAGCTACTATCAAACATTTCTTGATCATTACGACTGTCTCCAACAGTAATTAGTTGTTTCGCTTCTGTTCTTAATTCTGACGCCAGTCGGATCAACTTACGAATCCCAGCAGCTTTATGTTGGTGAGGATCTTTGATATGCCCATGAATGCTACTATAAGTAAATCCCCAGCCATTCACCTGACATAATCGCTCAATTTCTATTAAATCAGTATAATTGAGACCTTCAAGAGGAAAAGTGAAATCGGTTAATCTTGCCACACAATCTCCTGTTGGTCTTAATTGTGAATACTTTTTTTCAGAATCTCAAAAATAGCCATCCTAGCTAGCCGATCAGCCTCTATCTTTTTCCAATCTAATAGCGGTAATTCATCATTATCACCAACTAACAACCTCATATTGGCCTCTTTTTCTTTAGGACAAAAAATACCACCATTTTCACCGATACCGCCAGCCACAGGAAGGTATTCCACCATCCCCTGTACCCAAGGAGCTGGACGACCGGTAACCAGCAACACACGAATATTATTGCGTTGGCAGAGTTGCAAAGCAGCAATAAAATCTGGAGAAAAGTGACCGCTGGCATCAGTCAAGGTACCATCCACATCAGTAGCTACCGTATTAATCTCTCGCATCCATCTACTCTCTGCATCACCAAGCTTAATCATGCCGAAGTGTTTTAAATTTACGAAGAAAAAATTATAAAGAATCCATACTCCGTTAGCAACAAACAAGTGGCATCACAGCTTACTTATTAGCAAGCAATAACTTCATTTTATTAAGTTGCAGGCCTAGTCTTTACTAGTAATTACATCAACTGATCTTTACTACCTTAAAGCTACTTAGGTGCCCCTTAATTATTTCCACATTCGTAGGTGGTACTTGAAAATGTTCAGCCAACACAGCAATCAGCAATTTATTAGCTTTCCCTTCAGAGCGTTCTGAAGCCAAGCTAACGATTAGGCTGCCATCTGATTCTATTCCTATGACACCAGTTTTTCTTCTGGGATGTGCCTTCACAATCACCGATATTTGTTTCATGCCACTTTTATTAGTAATTGGCTCAAAAGATAGACAATAATATCCCGGATTATTTGAATACCCAGAAAAACAATAATTGGCGAGAAATCTATTGTATTTCTCCGCAAGCTAGGGAAAAAACGATAAACCAAAGCAAATAGCGGTTGCGTCACATCAACTACTATTTTTACCAAAAAGTTAGCACGAATATTGGGGAACCAAGACAACAATATTCGCAGCAAGACCAAAAAGGAGATAATTGCTTCTAACCTGCTAACAAAAATAATAAGGAAGGCAATAAAGGTAGCCATGCCTTATTTCACTTGGCGACGAAGGAAAGTTGGCACCTCATACTCATCGGTGGCAGAAGATTGCTGTGCTGGTATATTAGCACTTTGTGATTGAGTTACCTTAGGAGAAATAGAATTTGGCTTAGCCCCAAAAGCACTTTGTTTAGCAATGCTTGCCACTGGTGACACATGACTTTGTTTGCCAAAGAAATTGCCATGTTTTGCCATAGCATTCTTATAAGGATCGCTCATTGTTGAGGAGCTACGACGTGCAGGTGTAATAGTTGTTTGGGGTAAAACCTGAGTATCACTAGCATCAAATCCGGTAGCAATCACAGTTACTTTGATTTCACCAGCCATACGATCATCAATCACCATACCGAAAATGATATTAGCATCCTCTGAAGCAGACTCAGCAACCACTTTTGCTGCTTCATCCACCTCAAACATGCTGAGATCATTGCCACCAGTAATATTGATCAACAAGCCCTTAGCTCCGGCAATGGAAAGATCCAAAAGCGGACTATCAATTGCTGCCTTAGCTGCTTCGAGAGCACGATTTTCACCAGTACCATAACCAATACCCATCAGTGAAGATCCAGAATTTTTCATTACTGAACGCACATCAGCAAAGTCTACATTGATCATACCGTGCATATTGATCAAATCAGAGATACTTTGCACTGCTTGGCGAAGAACATCATCAACGATTTCGAACGCATCCATAATAGATGTTTTTCGATCGATGAGTGCTAGTAAACGATCATTAGGAATAGTGATCAAACTATCCACATTAGCACGTAACTCATTGTAGCCAGCTTCAGCAACCTGCGCTCTTCTTTGTCCTTCAAAACTAAATGGCTTAGTAACGACACCGATAGTCAAGGCACCCGTTTCACGAGCAACTTGAGCAATGACAGGAGCAGCACCAGTACCCGTACCACCACCTAGACCACAAGTAACAAACACCATATCGGCACCGGCTAAAGCATCTTTGAGTTCTTCAATATTTTCTTCTGCTGCCTTTTTCCCCACTTCTGGGTTAGCACCAGCTCCCAAACCTTTAGTGGTTTGTACGCCAACATGAATTTTCACTTCAGCAGGAGAAGCCTCTAGGTCTTGAGCATCAGTATTGACTGCAATAAACTTCACACCTTCCAAACGAGATTTAATCATCGTTTTCAACACATTGCCTCCACCTCCGCCAACACCTACGACAAAAATTCTTGCTTGCGATACTGGTGCAGATGACTTCTTAGATTCCATAGAAAGAGATTAATAAATCTTTTTTTAAAGTGTAATAGGAAAGTGAAACTTTTTGAAGCGTTACTATAATACAAAAATACAAAATTGGCAACTTTAGCCAATAAAGCTTCTAAACCAATCTTTTACTGCCGTAAGCACTGTGCTTTTGTGTAGCTTCACTTGCGGTTCATTGTGCATGCCCCAAAGCAGTAAACCAATTACAGTAGCAAATGCTGGATCGTCAATATTATCTACTACCCCCTCAACTTCCACTGGATAACCAACTTGCACCGGAAGATTCAACATTTGCTTCGCAATCTCTACACAACCAGGAACCTTCACACCTCCTCCAGTCAGTACCACACCAGCTGGCAATAAGCCATCACGATTAATTTTACGAAACTCTTTCCCTACTAAATCAAAAATTTCCTCCATTCTGGCCTGAATAATTTCTGCTAAAAGTTGGCGAGAAACTTGCTGGGTATCCACATGACTCAAAAGAGCCAAATCAATTATCTCATTACTACGCACTTCACCAGCCAAGCAAGTACCATACTCGATTTTCACTTTTTCAGCAGTATCAACTGAAGTACGCAAACCAATAGCAATGTCATTGGTCACATGTCCAGCACCGACTGGCAATACTGCTGTATGCAATAAAGCACCTTCTTCAAAAACAGCAATATTCACCGATCCGCCCCCAATATCTACTACAGCCACGCCCAACTCTTTCTCACGCCGAGAAAGAACAGCTTCTGAAGATGCCAACATAGAGGGCACAAAATCATCAACATCAATACCTGCCTGATGAATACATTTCATAATATTACGCATCGCAGCCTGAGGGGCCGTCATAATCAAAGCATCCACTTCAAGTCGAATACCAGTCATACCTACAGGATCTTTAATACCCACCTGATCATCCACAGTAAAAGCACGCGGAATTACTTTAATAATTTTCTGCGTTTGAGGAATAGAAACCGCTTGAGCAGCCTCTAATACTCGATGAATATCTTCTGCATGAATCTCGCCATCTTGTCTACCAATAGAAATAAATCCTCGACTAGTAATCATATTCATTCCTACCCCACCCAAATTAACAATAGCATGATCGACAGGAGATCCAGCCATACGCTCAGCATCACTTACCGCTTGAGCGATAGAATTAATCGTTTCTTCAATATCAATAATTTGGCCTTTCCTAATACCATGACTAGGAGCATCACCAACCCCAACGACTTGGGGCACTCTGGTTTCTCCAGCACCAACTAAACCGACAATGACACGGATTCTCGTGCTGCCAATATCAATGGCGGTAATAACACGCTCTTTTGCCATGAGCAAGGAATAAAGTATACAACAAAACAGGACCCAATCACGGCTTTAGTATAGGGCAATGCAATCAATAGTCAATTAAACTTCGGGGCTTATAGGTAGCAAGCATTGGTGTATACTGCGGAAAGTTTTGTAATACTATTTTTGTCGCTGCCAGCATCTTCTTTTCATCACTCTTTTTCTCATGGTCATAACCCCAAACATGCAGTATTCCATGCACGACAAGAAAGACAATTTCATCAGCCACAGAATGACCAAAATGATCAGCTATTTTTTTCACTAGCCCACGTGCCAAATAAATAACACCCATCTTACCTTCAAGAGGATCCTCACCAAAATCCAAAGAAATCACATCAGTCACCTTATCTAAATCTCTATATTGTTTATTTAATATTCTCATCTTTTTATCACTCACCAGATATATTTCCAGACTGCCAGACTTATACTGATCAGAAAACCACGAAGAAACCTCACGCCAAGAAGCGAGTATCACTTCTTGAACATGAGGTTCAAATGCAGACCGAGGCACAAACACAACTTCTGCCCCCTGCCTTCTGCCTTCTAACTTCTTACTGTTGCTCACTTGCTTCAGCTAATTTTTCTGTCCGATACATAGCGCGAAGCTTTTGTTGGCGTTTACTGGGCTTAGAAGCATGATGTTTACGGGCACGCATGCGATTAATCACGCCTTCCTTCATCACCAAGCGACGAAAGCGGCCGAGCATTTTTTCTACCGATTCATTATTTTGTCGTAAAACGTACGTCATACAAACACCTCCTTTCAAAAGTGTTAAAAATTATTGCCATTACAATTTACTGTGCCAGCGCTCATTTGGCAAGAATGTAGCAAGCCCCCCTTACAGTCGCTATTTTAATTCATAGATTTTCAAATGATTCTTTGTTGTTTATTATAACTTTTTTCCCCCCAACAAATGCCAATGCAAATGTGGCACCACCTGGCCACCATCACGACCAATATTGGTCTGCACTCGATATCCCGCTGCGGCGATACCGACATCTTGAGCAATTTGTTTTATTCTTAGCAATAAATGACTCAACAGCTCTTTGTCGCCTTCCTCAATATAATGTAGACTCTGAATATGCTTTTTGGGGATAAAAAGGATATGAGTAGGAGCCGAAGGAGCGATGTCATGAAATACCAATATAAGGTCATCTTCATAAATAACTTTTGCCGGAACAGTTTTGGCCACAATTTTACAAAAAATACAATCCATAGAAAAAATTACGAATTACGAATTACGAATTACAAATTACGAATTATGGAACAAAGAAGCAAGCTCTGCGACATTGCTTAATCTCCGTTTCATTTGTAATTTGTAATTTGGAATTTGTCATTTCTCATGGCCTTTGTTCATCTTCACGTTCATAGTCACTATAGTCTGCTAGATGCACTGGGATCTCCCTATGCCATCATTGGTCGCGTCAAAGAATTGCATATGGATACTATTGCCCTTACTGATAGTGGTGTAATGTATGGCGCTGTCGATTTTTATCAAGCAGCCAAGGGCTATAATATTAAAGCAATACTAGGTGCAGAACTGTATGTGGCTCATAGATCTCGCTTCGATCGATCTGATGAGGAAAGAAAACCCTATCAGTTAGTGTTGCTTGCAGAAAGCAATCAGGGCTATGAAAATCTCATGCAACTTGTTACTAAGGGCCAATTGGAAGGTTCTTTTGAAAAGCCTTTAATTGACTGGGATCTCTTGCATGAATTTCATCAAGGACTCATTGCTCTCAGCGGTGATTACAATGGCGAGCTAGGCCAAGCGATTATTCATAAAAGCTATAATGAAGCCAAGAAAGTGGCAGAAAAGTATCAGGACCTTTTTGGTAAGAACAACTATTTTATCGAATTAAATCGCCACGGTTTAGAAGTCGAAAAAAATATCGAACAGCAATTATTAACTATTGCCCAAGAATTAACTATTCAATTGGTGGCAACAAATAATTCCCATTACCCAACCACTAATGATCGTGAGGCTCACGATGCTCTCATCTGTGTCAAAAATCAAAAACTCATTAGTGATCCTAATCGGCCTCGCTATGATGGTAATTATGCAATACTCAGTGAAGAGGAGATGCGTGCTCTATTCAGCGACATTCCTCAAGCATGTGACATTACCAATGAGATTGCTGCCCGATGCAATATAGAAATAGCCCTAGGCAGAAATTTATTACCCCCCTTTCAATGTCCGCCAGGTCTAACCGTTCCTGAATATTTATATGAGTTGTGTATTGAAGGTGCTAAAAAAAGATACGGAGACCCCCTGACAGAGGAGATTATTAAGCGCATTGATTACGAATTAGGGATCATCAATAAAACCGGCTTTCCTTCTTATTTCCTCATTGTATGGGACTTTATCCATTGGGCAAAAACCCATGGGGTGGCTGTGGGTCCTGGACGTGGATCAGCTGCAGGAGCGATGGTTACCTATGTTCTTGGCATTACCGACATTGATCCATTAGAACATGATTTAGTATTTGAACGCTTTCTTAACCCAGAACGTGTTTCTCCCCCTGATATTGATATTGACTTTGCTGATGATAGCCGCGAACGAGTAATTAACTATGTGGTTGAAAAGTACGGCCGAGATTGTGTCGCACAGATTATTACCTTTGGTACTATGGGAGCAAAGGCTGCTATTAGAGATGTCGGTCGAGTACTTGGTTGTGGTTACAAAGAAGTGGACATATTAGCAAAACTAATCCCTACCAAACCAGGTACAAAAATGAAAGATGCAATAGAGCAAGAACCCTTACTAAAAGAAACTTTAGAGAAGAATCTAACTCATAAACAAATATGGGATTTGGCCTTAAAACTTGAAGGTGTAGTCAGACATGCTTCAACTCACGCGTCAGCTGTAGTTATTTCTGGAGAACCATTAGTCCAATACTCACCATTGCAAAAGAATACAGCTGGCAAAGAAGAAGGCATAGTTACCCAGTATGCCATGAAACCATTAGAAGCATTAGGATTACTCAAAATGGACTTTTTGGGTTTGAGAAATTTAACCGTTTTAGCTGACACCGCCAAAATTATTGCCGCTCACTATCATGTCGATTTGGACTGGCAACATTTAGACACTCAAGATGAAAGTAGTTATCAGCTCTTAGCTCAAGGGAAAACCACTGGTGTGTTTCAATTAGAATCCCAAGGGATGAAACATTATTTAAAAGAACTTAAACCGACAAATTTCGAGGACATCATCGCTATGATTTCACTTTATCGTCCTGGTCCTTTGGAAGCCATACCTGACTTTATTGCTGCCAAAAATGGCCAAAAAGAAGTAACGTATTTAGATCCAGAACTGGAACCAATACTGAAAAAAACTTATGGCGTTATTGTCTACCAAGAGCAAGTGTTAGAAATTGCTCGCCAATTTTGCGGCTTCAGCTATGGCGAAGCTGATATTTTACGCCGCGCTGTAGGTAAAAAAATCAAAGAGTTGCTAATGGAACAAAGACAAAAGTTCATCGACAAAGCCCACGCACGAGGAAAAGCAAAGGAAGTGGCTGAAAAAATTTGGGATTTCATTGAACCTTTTGCCCGCTACGGTTTCAACAAATCTCATGCCGCTTGTTATGCCATGATTGCTTATCAAACGGCATATTTAAAAAGTCACTATCCAGCAGCCTTCATGGCTGCTTTGCTGAGTTGCGATCGCGGTGATACAGAAAGAATCGTCATTGAAATTGAAGAAGCGAAAATTCTCGGATTAACCATTCACCCACCATCTATCAATAACTCTGAAGTTAATTTTATGGTGGAAAATGAAAACGATATTCGCTTCGCTTTAGGAGCAATCAAAAACCTCGGCGATGTACCTGCTGGACATATTGTTACTGTTCGCAAACAAGGCGGCATATTCACTTCACTACAAAATTTCTTAGAAAGAATAGACCCCAGCATGCTCAATAGAAAAAGCCTCGAAGCTCTGATCAAAGCAAATGCTTTCATTGATTTAGCACCTGCTGATATTCTGATGCACAACTTAGACGATCTAGTAGGCCATTTAGCCAAATTGCGCAAAGTGCGTGACACGCCAGCTGACTCATTATTTGGGGAAATAGTTGAACTAAACCTTCCCCCCTTCAAACTTGCCCCTCTTCCCCAACCGATTTCTCAACAAGAAGTATTGCATTGGGAAAAAGAAGCATTGGGATTATATTTATCTGCACATCCTTTAGATCACTTGAAAGCGTCATTGGCAAAAGAAACGCCACGATTAGATCAAATTAATCTTAATTTTGAAGGTAAAAAAATCAAAGTGAGTGGGATGATCATGCAAATGAAAAGAATTCTGACCAAAAATGGCAGCTCAATGTGTTTTATCGAATTAGAAAATCCTTTTGGTAAAATTGAAGGGATAATCTTCGCAAAAGCGATGGAAGCATGCCAAGAAAATTGTCAGGAAGATGCTCTAGTGACAGCATCAGGCACCATTAGTTTTCGTGATCGTCGCAGTGGAGGCCAAAGTGATACAGCAAAGTTTTTGATTGATAGCCTCACTCCATTAGTCTTAAAAGAAGACAAAGTAAAAAAACACTTCCACCGCCAAGAGCCCTACACTATCCAAGTACCAGCAAGCATTACTAGTGAACAATTAAGCGACCTTAAACAAGTTTTAAGTAAATTCCCCGGTACTATTCCAGTACAATTAGAACTTGTGACACCATTGCATAAATCAACTATTATTCACTTACCTGATCATATTGATTTGAGTTCTAATTTTCGCCAAACATTACAAGCTTTTCATGCGCAGTTCAGCCAATAAAAATTTTTTAAAGTACCTTATTATTGCCACGGGAATAGTGCTGCTAGGCATCGGCGCACATTTCATTCCTCTCATTAGTCAACCACTAAAGACCTTAGGCAATATTCTGATCCCGATAGAGCGCTCGCTCTATCGTTTGAAAGTAGCTTCAGGACAATTTTGGTTTTATTTAACTCAGGATATTGATGGTGAAGTGATCGCTCTAAAAAGTGAGAATGAACGACTAAAAACCACCCTTGCAGAGATTAGCCTTTTAGCTAAGGAGAATGATTTATTACGCTCTCAATTGAGCATTCAAAAAAAACACGAAAGGAGCCTTGCTCTGGCCCATATAATTGGCGAGAAGCCAGGTAGCTTTTCTCGTTTCTTGGTTTTGGATATTGGCACCAATCAAGGACTTAGACCAGGATTACCAGTAGTAGTTAATAATGCTTTAGTAGGGAAAATTGAAAAAGTATCCGAACATTCAGCTGAAATGAGTCTACTTACGGATCCTAATAGCGTCTTTTACAGCTATTTGCAAAGTACTAAAACCAAGGGACTAATTAAAGGCACTATCGGCCTTGGTATACTACATCTTACCCAAATCCCCAAAAATGCCACTATTACTAGAGGCGACAATGTCTTTACTACCGGTCAAGAGTTAGAAAATTTCAATGACATTCTGATCGGCTCAGTTACTGAAGATATTAGCAGTGATCAAGATACCTACCTCACTTTATTGGTTCGACCAAATGTCGATACGCAAAATTTAGACAGTGTATTTGTAGTACTTAATTAATTTTTCGCTGATAGGTACCGAGTAAAAATGCCTGCGCGACAATATGTCCCTTTTGAGCAGCTTCCAATTCAGCTCGAGAAACTCCTTGAGGCAAGTCTAATCGGCAATCCAAAGCATATAGGGTAAAAAAATAACGATGTTCTTTATCGGGAGGACAGGGACCAGTGTATTGTGCTTGTCCTCGAGTATTATTGCCAGATTGGCCTGGTGGAGAGACAGCTCCTTCGGATATGGCATGACAAGTAGGGTCGATATTAAACAAAATCCAATGATCAAAATTACCATCAGCACGTAATGAAAGCGGCACATCAGGATCATGCATGATTAAAGAAAGGCTCTGTGCTGATGAAGGAATATCAGAGAAAACTAATGGCGGGTTTTTATTTTGTCCATCGCAAGTATATCGCTCAGGAATAGGATCACCAGGGAGAAAGGCGGGACTGGTAATTTTCATAAAGCAATTAAGTTAAGATTCTAACGGTATGATATACTACGACCGTGAAATTTTTTTATGCGTGGCTCAGTATTTCGCCTAATAATCATTCTAGGGACATTTCTTATTTCTGCAACATGGTTTCCGCAAAGTTTACTACCAATGTGGACTGTTCTATTAGCAGCTCACTTTTTCAGTCTTCGTGAAGGCCTGATTATCCTCATTGGCTATACAACATTAGGAGTTGCAGCTGAATATCAATGGCAATTCTTTTTACAAATATGGTTAGGTATTAGCATCAGTTTTATCCTGAGAAGCCTAACCAATAATCGAAAAGTCTCTATCCCTCCATTCTTCCTGGCTTGTTTACTTACCAGCTTAATTATTCAACTAGTATTTAGTCATAGCCCCATTACCAGTAATGTTTTACTTACTATTAAACATATGTTTTTTATTGCCATTACCTTAGTCCCAACAAAAGTGCTAGGTGAGGCGTATCAACGCTATTTTAACGCCTTAGGTAGAAACTATGAATAAACGATGGCGCATTTTCGATCGCTATTTTGATGACGATAGACCAGTACATTCCTCGGTACCAGACACTGATGCTTGGCAAGATGTTCTCTACACTCCACAGGACAAACTACTACCCGATAGCAGTGAAGGCTTCCAAACATCATTTCGCATCCTAAAATGGATTATCCTAGCTACCGTATTCGCCCTACTACTACGTTTAAGTTACCTGCAATTAGTTATTGGTTCAGACCTTTATGCTCGAGGGGAACAAAATTACCTTCGTGTCTACGTAACTAGAGCTTTGCGTGGCATTATTTATGATCGGGATCGTAAACAATTGGTAGAAAATATTCCTCATGACAACGCTGCGGTTATTCCTGCTGATTTACCTCAAAACGAACTAGAACGTGCTACAACTTTTACTACCTTAAGTAACATTCTCAATATTCCTGAGGAGGAAATCGCTCAAACAGTAGAAAAGTATCGTTTTTTGTACACACCAATTACTATTAAAAGTAATATTGATCATGAAACTAAATTAAAAGTACTCAGCACATTCACCAATCAAAGCTCAGGGGTATTAGTAGTTGAGGATTTTTCTCGACATTACCTCAGCGCTAGTCAGGGCTTAGCCCATGCTTTGGGCTATCTAAACCGCATCAATGAGTATGAATGGGAAAAAGAATCACAGATGTATACGATTGATACTACGGTAGGGAAAAGTGGCATCGAAAAAGTTTACGAAAAGTATTTACGCGGCAGAAATGGCGAGAAGAAAATTGTCGTTAATGCCAAACACACAAAAATAGACACATTATTTACCTCAGAGCCAGAAAATGGCTGTGATCTGGTCACAGCTTTAGACAGTGATCTCAATCAAAAAAGTTATGAGTTATTGCAACAAACAATTCGAAGAACCAATGCTACTGGCGGCTCAATCATTATTATGAATCCTCAAAATGGCCAAATACTAAGTTTAGTAAGTCTTCCTGATTTCGATAACAACTTATTTGCTGATGGCATCAAAGGAAAGGTGGAAACAGAAAAGTACGAACAACTTTTGAAAGATAAAAACACCCCCTTTCTCGATCGCGCAATTAGTGGTACCTATCCACCAGGTTCAACCTTTAAAATAGTAACTGCTAGCGGCATACTAGAAAATAATATTGTTACCGCCGAAGAAAAAATAGAGGCTCCCGGCTTCATCAGCGTGCCCAATCAATTTAATCCCACTGAACATTTCATCTATAAAGATTGGAAAAAAGAGGGACATGGACAATTAAATATTATTGAAGCCATTGCTGCATCGAGCGACACCTTCTTTTATAAGGTTACTGGTGGCTTTGAAAAATTTCGTGGTTTAGGGGTAAACGCATTAAGCGATATGGCCAAAAGTTTTGGCTTGGGTAAAACACTTGGTATTGACTTGCCAGGCGAACAATCAGGTACTGTGCCAACACCTGATTGGAAAAATGAGTTATTACATGCATCATGGGTAACTGGTGACACATACAACTATGCTATTGGCCAAGGATATTTACTCACCACCCCTTTGCAAGTAGCTGGATATACCAGTCTAATTGCCGCTAATGGCAAGCTCTATCAACCTTACATTGTCAAAGCAATTACTAATTGTGCCAACAGCTCCGAAAAAGAACCTCAAGTGATCGCAGAAAAATTTCTCCAAGCTGAGACCATCGCAAAAGTAAAAGAAGGTATGCATGCCGTAATCTATAGTGATAAAGGAACGGCAAAAAGTCTCCGCACATTACCTTTTGAAGTAGGAGGGAAAACTGGCACAGCTCAATTCAACAACAATCAAAATACTCATGCCTGGTTTACCGCCTTTGCTCCCTACGAAAATCCAGAAGTAGTAATTACTGTTATGGTAGAAGGCGGAGGTGAAGGTGGTGAAGCAGCCGTGCCTATTGCGAAAGAGCTTTTACAGTGGTGGGGTAATAAGTATAGATAAAGTGTTTGACAATCGCGCTATAGGTCCATAAAGTGCCATCAGTGTTTAAGTATACTCTATGCCAATTCAAGCTATTGCAACAGGAATTCTTGGCTTACTTTTAGGTGTTCTCGTCACTTTTTTGGTGCTATATCGAGTACGAAAAACTAAAGTATCTAAGTTAGAAATGCAGGCACAATCAATTTTAAAGCAGGCTCAGGAAGAGGAGAAAAAAATTCTTACTGAAGCAGAAATACAAAGTAAAAGGTTACTTGATTCTCTTTACCGAGAAGAGCAAGAACGTAAAAAACGTTTGCAAGAATTAGAACAAAAACAACAAAAAAGAGAGAAAGAAGTGGAGCAGAAGGCCTCACAACTGCACCAAGCAGAACAGACACTCAGTACTGAGCTTGCTAAGCTTCGTGAACAAGAACTAACGCTCAATCTAAAGCAAAAAGACGCAGATGCATTACTGGCCAAGATATCTTCACTATCACCTAGTGAAGCAAGAGAAACTTTACTTAAAAAAGTCGAACAGGAAAACCAAGAAGCCCTAGTCCAACACATTGAAAAAATTGTTCATGATGCCAAAGAAAATGCTGCCGAACAGGTGAAAAATGTATTGGCTGAAGCTATGCAACGCTATTATGGAGAAAGTATAGCTGAATCTACCATTACCACTGTTCCCCTCCCCAATGATGAAATGAAGGGTAGAATTATTGGTAGAGAAGGGAGAAATATTAATGCTTTTGAAAAGTTAAGCGGTGTTGATCTTATCGTCGATGATACGCCAGGAGCGGTAATTCTTTCTGGTTTCGACTTGATCCGTAGATATGTCGCCAAATTAGCTTTAGAAAGACTAGTAGCAGATGGTCGTATTCATCCGACAAAAATTGAAGAGACAATAAATAAAGCCCGTGAAGATGTCAGTAAAATGATTAAGGAATTTGGCGAAAAAGTCGTCTATGAGCTAGGTATCACAGGACTACCCAGCGAAATGATTAAACTTTTGGGGCGTTTACGTTTTCGAACAGCTTATGGTCAAAATATCCTAAAACATTCAGTTGAAGTAGCCAAATTAGCAGGCTCCATCGCTACCGAGTTGGGAGCAAATGTGGACATTGCAAAACGGGCTGGCCTCCTCCACGATATTGGCAAAGCATTAGACCAAGAAATCGATGGTCATCATAGTGAAATTGGTCAGGAAATTTGTAAAAAGTATCATGTTCAACCAGCAATTATTAGCGCTATCGCCTCACATCACGGTCAAGTCCCCTTTACCTCAATTGAAGGTATTATTGTCTATATAGCCAATATTCTCTCGCATGAAAGACAAGGAGCTCAAAGAGAAAGTCTAGAACAGCATATCCAAAGAATGACCAATTTAGAACAAACAGCCCTGACTTTTACTGGGGTAGAACAAGCATTTGCTATTCAAGCTGGCAAAGAATTACGTGTAATCGTAAATCCTAGTGAAGTATCTGATACTGAAGCCTACAAACTAGCCCACGATTTAGCTAAAGAAGTAGAAAAGAGCAGTGGTTTCACTGGTGAAATTAAGGTAAATGTAGTTAGAGAAACCAGAATTATTGAATACGCACGCTAAGAAGCTTGGCATTTAAACTCGTTAGCTCAGAGTGATCTGAACCCATAATTTGGTCGCTAATATTGAGTGCTTGCCATTACCCTAGTCATTATGGCTCATTTCTGGTAGACTGGGCCAGTAAATTTGGATTTTGTTCGAACTAAACTCTTATGAGAAAAAAGTTTTTAGTAAAGCTAAAAAAACGACTAACGTTTTATCGTAGAGCTCAAAAACATGACCGCATTCCTAGCTTCCAAGATTTCATCCATTTCTTAAAGCAAGTTTGGAAAAGACAACACTTAAGTGTTTATCGAAAAGTTACTGTTATCATGGTAATTGGTTTATTGCTTTCTACCGGCCAGCTCAATTTTATGCAATTGATCACTCAAGCTGACTATTCTATTGATAGTGAATATGTTGATTTTGATAGTATTTATATTGACAAACCACTCATTGGCAATGCCGAAATTACTACTGAAAGTTCTGAATATATTGTCCAACCAGGAGACACGATTGAACGTCTAACTGAAAAGTTTCAGATCAGTGCTTCCACAATAATGAATGCCAATAATTTAAAAAAGAATGCAACTCTTGAGGCTGGTCAAAAGTTAAAGATTTTGCCAGTCACTGGCCTACTTCACACCGTAAAAAAAGACGATAGTGTAGCCAAGATAGCCGGCATATACCAAGTACCAGGAGAGCTGATTATGTATCAGAACAACATCACTAGCGACAAAGATTTAAAAGTTGGCGATGAATTAATCATTCCTAACGGAGCAGTTCCAGCTACTGTCACTACTCCTAAGGTAACAAAGAACACCACGCGTAAAAGCACTGCCACCAATGGTGGCTATGGTAGCGCCCCCGCTGATTCAGCTCCAGAAACAGGTGGTACATTTACTTGGCCAGCTAAATGTCGAGTGATTACTCGAGGCTTCAATCCTCGAATACCTCATTGGGGCCTAGACTGTGCTAATAGCCAAGGAACTCCTATATACGCAGCTGAATCAGGTACAGTAATCAAAGCTTCAGTCGGTACTTGGGGAGGTGGCTACGGTAATCACGTGATCATTGATAATGGTAACGGCATTAAAACAATTTACGCTCATCTTTATAAAGTAGGCGTTGCTGTCGGTGACCATGTAGAACGCGGTGAAGGATTAGGTTTAATGGGTACTACAGGCCAGTCCACAGGACCACATCTTCACTTTGAAGTGGTTGTCAACGGAAAGAAGGCCAATCCGATGAATTATTTATAGCAGCACATTTACTTTAGAAAGTAATGCTCTATACTTGGCACGTAAGCTCCATCTTATGAGTACTATTAGTGATCGTGTTGAAATTGTCGCTCGCCTTTCTAAATTGACCCTAACAGCAGAAGAAAAGGCAAAATTCAGTCCCCAATTAGATAATATTGTGGACTACTTAGAAAATTTACAGGAAGTCAACACTAGTGATATTCAACCAACTCGACAGGTGACAGGACTAACCAATGTTATGCGCCCCGATATTGTCTCTGGCTCAACCATACAAAAAAAACTACTCAATTGTACGCCCTTATCTGTGGATAATGACCATGTTGTAGTTCCCTCTGTTTTTGCCTAATCCTCATGTCATACTCTAATCTCACCATCGCCACAGCTCATCATCTCCTTCAGGAGGGTAAGATCAGTCCTACCGAATTGGTGGAGCATTGTTTACAAAGAATTAATGAAACCGATCCGAATATTAACGCTTCGATTACGGTAATGAAAGACAGTGCCCTTGTTGATGCGAGACTAGCTGAACAAAGATTGGCCGATGGGGAAGAATTGGGCATGCTTGACGGTATTCCCTTGAGTTTAAAAGATGTAGTATGTACCGAGGGTACCAGAACTACTGCAGCATCACATATTCTCGCTACATTTATTCCGCCTTATGATGCCACTGTAACTCAAAAGTTAAAAAAAGCTGGTGCCGTCTTAATTAGCAAAGTAAATACTGATGAATTTACTTGTGGAGGCTCAACGGAAACCTCTGCTTTTGGTACCACCAAAAATCCCTGGGATACCAAGAAAGTTCCTGGCGGTTCGTCCGGTGGTTCATCAGCCAGTATAGCGGCAGGACACTGTTTGGGTTCTATTGGCACTGACACCGGGGGCTCAATTCGTTTACCTTCTGCATTTTGCAATGTTACCGGACTCAAAGTTACCTATGGTCGAGTTTCTCGTTTTGGCGTAATTTCCATGGCCTCATCTCTAGATAGCGTAGGACCTATGGCAAGATCAGCCGAAGATTGTGCTTACTTACTTGAAGCAATAGCAGGCCACGATCATCGAGATAGTACTACACCAGATGTACCAGTAAAAAATTACAGTCAGGAAACAAAAAAGCCATTTGAGAAAATGCGTATCGGTATTCCCCAAGAGTACTTCACTGAAGCTTTAACACCGGAAGTAAAGACAGCAGTAGAAAATGCTGCCAAAGAATGGGAAAAAATGGGCTGCTCTTTGGTACCAATCTCACTGCCTTATACCAAGTATGCTATATCAGTATACTATGTCATTGCACCAGCGGAAATTAGTTCCAATATGGCTAGATACGATGGTATCCGGTTTGGCCCGGGCGCAAAGGATAGCTCTTTGTCACTAGAAGAATATTATCTGCAAACTCGCGAACAAGGATTTGGCGATGAAATGAAAAGAAGAATCATGATCGGCAGCTTTGTGCTCTCCGCAGGATATTATGATGCTTATTACAAAAAAGCGCAGCAAGTACGAACTTTGATTAGCAATGATTTTAATACTGCCTTTCAAGCAGTCGATGTAATATTAGCGCCAGTCGCACCTTTCCCAGCATTTGATATCGGTAGTAAAAGTGCCGACCCTCTACAAATGTACCTGGCAGATGCTCTTACTATCCCCTCTTCTCTCGCCGGTATTCCTGGCTTAGCATTACCGTGTGGGTTTACTTCAGACAAATTACCTATTGGCATGCAATTACTCAGTCCCGCTTTCACTGAAGAACGCCTCTTACATCTAGGCTATCATTATCAGCAAAGAACCAATTTCCATCTAGAAAGTCCCACGCTCACTGTTTAATCTTCTGCTATGAACCAATACGAAGTTGTTATCGGCTTAGAGATACATGTTCAGATGAATACCAAGACCAAGTTGTTTTGCAGCTGTGACAATGATTCATTCAATAAACCGGCAAATAGCAATGTATGTGAGGTATGTATGGGCTTCCCAGGTACCCTGCCAGTTACCAATAAAGAAGCTATCAGTAAAGGAATGTTAGCTGGATTAGCTTTAAATTGTACCATTCCTCCCTTGAGCAAATTCGATCGTAAACATTATTTTTATCCTGATCTGCCGAAAGGCTTTCAGACTACCCAGTATGACGAGCCAATTGCTATCGAAGGCCACCTGGAAATTCAAGTTAATGGCACAAAAAAAAGAATTGGCATTGAACGCTTACACATTGAAGAAGATGCCGGCAAATTAGTACATACTGCGGGTGAAACCATGGTTGATTATAATCGCTCGGGTACACCATTGATGGAGATTGTTTCCAAACCTGACATACGCTCCAAAGAAGAAGCTAGCCAATATGCTCGTACCATACAGCAGATAATGCGCTTTGTCGGAGTATCTGACGCGGATATGGAAAAAGGCATGATGCGCTTTGACTTAAATATTTCTCTTCGTCTTCAGGGCACAGAAGCGTTTGGTAACAAAGTAGAGGTAAAAAACCTCAACTCCTTTCGTTCTTTAGAAAAAGCGATCACTTTTGAAATGGAACGACAGCAAAAGATTCTCGATACTAATGGTCGTGTGGCCCAGGAAACCCGAGGATGGGATGCTGATAAAGAAATTAGCGAGAGTCAAAGATCAAAAGAAGTAGCAGCTGATTACCGCTATTTTCCTGAGCCAGATATTCCCCCATTTCATATTTCAAGCGAGGAAATCAATCAGAAAAAAGCCGAATTACCTGAGCTTCCTCAAGCAAAGCAACAAAGATACGCCACCGTATTTGGGCTTGATCCTGATCAGGCACGTATTATTAGCCAGGATTTCGATTTTGCTCATTTTTTTGAAAGCATGATTACCCATACGCATGCCCCTATTACTGCAAGTAACTTGCTCACCACTGATATTATTGGTTACCTTAATCAAAGTGGTTCAAACTTAGTAGATCTGAAAACCAGGCCTCAACAATTAGCAGTACTGGCCAACATGATTAATAGCAATGTACTCTCAACCAAAATGGCTAAAGAAGTACTTAAATTAATGCTGGCAAGCGGCCAAGATCCTGAGCAAATTATCGAGGAGCATGGTTTTAAACAAGTAAGTGATAACGATACCCTAGAAAAGATCTGTGCTGCTGCCATTGCCGCCTTACCCCATGCCGCCGCTGATGTGAAAAAAGGCAATCCCAAAGCCATTGGGGCATTGGTAGGATATGTAATGAAAGAAACCCAAGGGCAAGCTAATCCCGGCAAAGTGAATCAAATCCTCTTGCAGGTCCTACGTAGCTAATTACTAATAATTCTTAAATTTTAATTTCATTCCTATGCCATCATTAGAAACCATCAATTATATCCTTACTGTATTAGGCGGTGTTTTGTTGGTATTATTAGGAATCATTCTGGTACAAATCATCCAATTGCTTAAGAAGGCGAACAAAATGGCAACCAAAGCTGAGAATGCAGTTGAAAATGTAGAATATTTTGTAGCAAAACCGATGAAAATCGCTATGCAAGTAGCTGAACAAGTACATCACATAGTAAATATGCTTCAGCATAAAGGTAGCAAAAAGGCAGCAGATGATGATGAAGTATAAGATAGTTCACAGCACTAAAGTCAACGCTAATATAATCTCCTTTTTATGAGTAAACGCGATAAATTCATTGTTGGTACTATAGTCGGTGGTGCGATTGGTTCTATTTTAGCTGTTATGTTCGCTCCCAAAAGCGGAAAAGAAACTCGAGAAGATATCAAAAAGTCATCTCAAGAGCTCTATGTCAAAGGCAGTAAATTTAGCAATAAACTTTCTGCTAGTACTAAGAATCTAATCCAGCGTCTCTGGAAAAAGCCTCCTGATAAGTCTGTTTAAGCACAGCAAACCAATCTACTTTTGCCAGGTCAAGGTAAGCCAAAATATGTTCACAGGTTTCCGGATGAATGTTCTCCTCTTGTTCCACAAAGGACAAGAATTTTTTTCTGATTGGCTCATTAAATAGATCCCCGGAAAAAGCAAAGCTTTCAGCAGCTATTAAATAATCTTGATGAAATAAAGCAGCTTGGCCAAAACCACGAGCTAAGCTACGCATAGACACTATACTACGCATCAATAATCGCGCTTCCAATAGCTGATTGTGCATTCGGTACGACTTTATTAATTCCGTCCCATCACTACTGTATTGCCTCAATAAGTATTGGAGCAGCTCATGATAATTCACTCTACTCAATAAAGTAAAATGCTCCACAACTAAGCGGCCTGCTTGGGGTATACTACTAAGCACAAAATCATAGGGAGTAATCGTATGAAGAATATTGGCCCATTCTTCAAAAGCAGGCTGTTTTTCCCACAAAAAAGCGACAATATCGCCCCTTTCTTTCTGCAACTGGGCTCTTACTTCTTGGCCTTGCTTGCTTACCATTTCTGCTCTGCGAAAAGTATCATCTAACCAATAAAAAAGCGCACTTTTGCTTGGATCACAAGCTTGCGTTTCACTACAGTGCTCAATGCGCAAAATCATAAAATAAAGGATGGCTCCAGTCAGATAAAGATTCTGTTCATGTAAAACAGTCAGATTGCTTGCTGCAGCCATTTGACTTTTCTGTTTGGCGAGCAATTGGGCAACTCGTAATGCATGTGCCACTGCTCTAGGCCGAGAAATGCCTTCTTCGTTATGTGTTTTTATTATTGTATTCATTTTCCTAACAAACCTCTCTTCATTATACCGTTTTTTGTCTTAATTAACTACCTCCTTGTCCAGGATATTTGCTGATTAACAATCCATCACCAACTTTCATCACACGATGTTGCCATCGACATTTATCCAATGCTACTTGCAAAGGAACCATATCTTTTGCCTTATCAATGGCATTATCTGCCAACAACAAAGTTTGCGGCACAAAGTTTGGTAAAAGAGTGGCAAAATAAAAACTATAGCGACTCCGATCACAGTCTAATAAAACCATATCGTATTGCACGGTACTTTTCTTCAGATACTGATCAAAAGCCATCTTTTCTTGAACAATATATTGTTCCACCCCTGCAGCCACAAAGTTTTGCCAAGCAGCTTCATGTTTGAGTTTAGACACTTCTACTGTTACTAACTTTCCCAAGCCATTCGTCTTAAGCCCGCTTGCCATAGCAATTGCTGAAACACCAAATGAAGTACCACACTCTAGAATTGTTGTGGGCTTAAAGTAACGTACCAAAAGATAGAGCAAACAAGCTGTATCAAACTCTACTGGCCAAGCCCGAATATGGTGAAATCGGTCTTTCTTAGTTACAGCACCTTCTTGCGCTACTTTTTCCCTTTCATCATAAGCAATAATACTTCTTATCACCTCTTGAACAGACAGCGGCATATCCCAAAGCAACTCTAATTGAGCGACATCAACGTGAAAGAATTCCAAGATTAACTGCGTAGATGGGTCATGAAGAAAAGCAAGCATATATTTATTACACATAGCCACTCTAGCAGCTAAAACTTTCATCACAAACGCCCCCAACTAACTTTCTAATCTTATCCTGATACTCGTATATTGTTATGAGGCTTTTTGAGTATATTTAAAAAGCAAGCAAACATGGGAGCCACGTCCTCATCCTGGAGAATCCTGTCTCGCGGCATAAGACTGTGGTCCCACTGGTGCTACGAATGAGTTAGTGGAGTTTTGAGACTCGTATTGCTCACGAGATGGTAGCCAGTAGGTTTCCCATGTGCCTGCAAATTATAAATAACTTTTATGCTATGCGCTATCTTGGGATAGATGTTGCCAAGGATATTCTGTGTGCTTCGTTTGGTAGTGGTGCTGTTTCTTTCCCCAATACCAGTACTGGTATTCAATCTTTTATTCTTCACCAACAACTTCACCATGATCCTGTTGAAGCACTCTGCGAGTCCACAGGAGATTATCACCTGTTACTCTGTAAGGAATTTCTTGCTGCTCAGATTCCTCTTCGGTTAAGTAACCCTCTGCTTACCAAACGAGCTATTCGTTCTACCGTTCGCAACAAGAAAACAGATACTTCAGATGCCGAACTGTTAGCTTCAATGGCTCAACAACATGTAGGTACTCTTGTTACCGTCGACACTATTCAGCAAGTGAAGAAGACTACTTTACGACTCCAACAACAACTTGTTGGTATGGCTGCTGACTTGAAACGCATGCAACATGCTCTCAAACAAAAAGCACAAGTAATGGATGTCACAAAGCTCCAACTAGTCTTGAGCAACTTAACTGCAAGTATTGAAGAGCAAACCGACAAACTCATGGAAGAAGCTACAAAGCAACAAAATAGACAAGAAGAAATCCTCGATTCCATTCCAGGTTGTGGCAAAGCGCTCGCTGCTATTATTAGTGCTGAAGCAGGAGATGTTCGACGCTTTGATGCAGCCAAGCAACTCAAAGCGTATGTCGGTATTGATCCCGTGATTCGACAGTCTGGTAACGCCTGTTTTCGAGGCAGGATTACCAAGCGAGGGAACAGATTCTTACGAAAAGCATTGTTTTTAGCTGCTTGCATTGCTCGCATCCATGATCCTGAACTGAAAGTGTATTACGAAAAGAAACGGGCTGAAGGCAAATCCTACAGGCATGTCATCGTTATTATTATCCGTAAGCTCTGTGAACGTATTTTTTCCCTCATCAAACATGACCGTCTCTATGTCAAACGAACACCTTTGACAATATAGTTAGTCTTAT